>NZ_JBQSVO010000195.1:0-2992 GCF_052376275.1 Pseudoalteromonas sp. AOP7-A1-14
TGATTAATTGGTATCTACTTTAGTATTCAATATTAACTTCTGGCGAAGTTAAACTGTCACAAAACAAAGACCCGTTTGGGTTGTATGGTTAAGTGACTAAGCGTACACGGTGGATGCCTTGGCAGTTGGAGGCGATGAAGGACGTATTAACTTGCGATAAGCTTAGTCAAGCTAGTAAAAAGCACTTGAGACTAAGATTTCCGAATGGGGAAACCCACCTGCTTGCAGGTATCGTTAACTGAATACATAGGTTAACGAGGCGAACGCGGAGAACTGAAACATCTAAGTACCCGTAGGAAAAGAAATCAACCGAGATTCCGGAAGTAGCGGCGAGCGAAACCGGAACAGCCCTTAAGCTTTTGTTGTGTTAATGGAAGGTGCTGGAAAGCGCCACGATACAGGGTGATAGTCCCGTACATGAAAATGCAATTTAAGTGAAATCGAGTAGGTCGGAGCACGTGAAACTTTGACTGAATATAGGTGGACCATCATCTAAGGCTAAATACTCCCAACTGACCGATAGTGAACCAGTACCGTGAGGGAAAGGCGAAAAGAACCCCTGTGAGGGGAGTGAAATAGAACCTGAAACCGTGTACGTACAAGCAGTAGGAGCCTACTTGTTAGGTGACTGCGTACCTTTTGTATAATGGGTCAGCGACTTATATTTTGTAGCGAGGTTAACCGAATAGGGTAGCCGTAGGGAAACCGAGTCTTAACTGGGCGATGAGTTGCAAGGTATAGACCCGAAACCCGGTGATCTAGCCATGGGCAGGTTGAAGATTGAGTAACATCAATTGGAGGACCGAACCCACTAACGTTGAAAAGTTAGGGGATGACCTGTGGTTAGGAGTGAAAGGCTAATCAAACCGGGAGATAGCTGGTTCTCCCCGAAATCTATTTAGGTAGAGCCTCGGACGAATACTTACGGGGGTAGAGCACTGTTAAGGCTAGGGGGTCATCCCGACTTACCAACCCTTTGCAAACTCCGAATACCGTAAAGTACTATCCGGGAGACACACGGCGGGTGCTAACGTCCGTCGTGAAGAGGGAAACAACCCAGACCGCCAGCTAAGGTCCCAAAGTCATAGTTAAGTGGGAAACGATGTGGAAAGGCACAGACAGCCAGGAGGTTGGCTTAGAAGCAGCCATCCTTTAAAGAAAGCGTAATAGCTCACTGGTCGAGTCGGTCTGCGCGGAAGATGTAACGGGGCTAAACTATGCACCGAAGCTGCGGATTCATCTTAGGATGAGTGGTAGGGGAGCGTTCTGTAAGCGGTTGAAGGTGTGCCGGGAGGCATGCTGGACGTATCAGAAGTGCGAATGCTGACATGAGTAACGATAATGCGGGTGAAAAACCCGCACGCCGGAAGACCAAGGGTTCCTATCCCATGTTAATCAGGGTAGGGTAAGTCGACTCCTAAGGCGAGGCCGAAAGGCGTAGTCGATGGGAAACGGATTAATATTTCCGTACTTGGTATAATTGCGATGGGGGGACGGAGCAGGCTAAGCAAGCATGGCGATGGTTGTCCATGTGAAAGTGAGTAGGTTAGTGACTTAGGTAAATCCGGGTTACTGTTAGACTGAGACACGAGACGAGCCACTAAGGTGGTGAAGTTGTTGATGCCATACTTCCAGGAAAAGCCTCTAAGCTTCAGATTATACCGAATCGTACCCCAAACCGACACAGGTGGTCAGGTAGAGAATACTAAGGCGCTTGAGAGAACTCGGGTGAAGGAACTAGGCAAAATCGTACCGTAACTTCGGGAGAAGGTACGCTCCGATGGGTGACGGGATTTACTCCCTGAGCTAATTGGAGCCGCAGTGACCAGGTGGCTGGGACTGTTTATTAAAAACACAGCACTGTGCAAAATCGCAAGATGACGTATACGGTGTGACACCTGCCCGGTGCCGGAAGGTTAATTGATGGGGTTATCCTTAGGGAGAAGCTCTTGATCGAAGCCCCGGTAAACGGCGGCCGTAACTATAACGGTCCTAAGGTAGCGAAATTCCTTGTCGGGTAAGTTCCGACCTGCACGAATGGTGTAACCATGGCCACGCTGTCTCCACCCGAGACTCAGTGAAATTGAAATCGCAGTGAAGATGCTGTGTACCCGCGGCTAGACGGAAAGACCCCGTGAACCTTTACTACAGCTTGGCACTGAACATTGAACCTACATGTGTAGGATAGGTGGGAGACTTTGAAGCAGAGACGCTAGTTTTTGTGGAGTCAACCTTGAAATACCACCCTTGTAGTTTTGATGTTCTAACGTCGGTCCCTGAATCGGGATTACGGACAGTGTCTGGTGGGTAGTTTGACTGGGGCGGTCTCCTCCTAAAGAGTAACGGAGGAGCACGAAGGTTGGCTAAGTACGGTCGGACATCGTACGGTTAGTGTAATGGTAGAAGCCAGCTTAACTGCGAGACAGACACGTCGAGCAGGTACGAAAGTAGGTCATAGTGATCCGGTGGTTCTGAATGGAAGGGCCATCGCTCAACGGATAAAAGGTACTCCGGGGATAACAGGCTGATACCGCCCAAGAGTTCATATCGACGGCGGTGTTTGGCACCTCGATGTCGGCTCATCACATCCTGGGGCTGAAGTCGGTCCCAAGGGTATGGCTGTTCGCCATTTAAAGTGGTACGCGAGCTGGGTTTAGAACGTCGTGAGACAGTTCGGTCCCTATCTGCCGTGGGCGTTTGAGAATTGAGAGGGGTTGCTCCTAGTACGAGAGGACCGGAGTGAACGAACCGCTGGTGTTCGGGTTGTCATGCCAATGGCATTGCCCGGTAGCTACGTTCGGAACTGATAAGCGCTGAAAGCATCTAAGCGCGAAGCAGGCCTCGAGATGATTTCTCACTAGACTTTTAAAGTCTCTGAAGGGCCGTTGAAGACTACAACGTTGATAGGCAAGATGTGGAAGCATGGTGACATGTTAAGCTAACTTGTACTAATTACCCGTGAGGCTTAACCATACAACGCCAAACGCGTTTT
>NZ_JBQSVO010000196.1:0-2979 GCF_052376275.1 Pseudoalteromonas sp. AOP7-A1-14
ACCTACTGGCTAGACAAAAACGTGTACAAATTGAACGATACCATTCAAGTCGATCACTCAATACCATTTTGACCGAAAAGTGATCGGCATCGATGGTATTAGGTGATCGGCTTAGATAGTATTAGGTGATCGCGATACATGAGAATATGCAACAATACTGGAATGACACAGATTTTCGAACACTATCGACAGTCCGATAAAAATTGGAAGTCGGCCTTGAACTTATTTGCCACTAAGATCGAAGACCGTTTAAAGTGTTTTATTTAAACTTGGTAGTTATACAAAATTTATTATAGGCTAGCCGGACGCTTATCCTACATGAAAATTAGATCTTATAGATTTACTAATTATACCTATAATTTACTCCTAACCAGAAGCTGCGCCCAGTTTCAAGACCAATAGTACCGGGAGTAACAGTATAAGTTCTAGAATTTAATAAGTTTTTAATCGATAAAGATAAATCTAAATCATGTTTTTCATTAATAGCATATTGATATGCTAACCGTAAACTAACCATAGTTCTAGGTCGGCGCTCGATTTGTTTAAAAACAGGATATTCAATCATAGTGACGTTACAGCCAGGGCAAACAATATCCCCTCTTTCAACACTGCGCTCTTGCCCTGTATACTCATAGCTTTCATACTTTCCGGTATAACTAACATTAAATGTACTCTGGATAGAATCTGTGATATCTGTAGATAAAGAAAGGTTTGCGGTAACTGGTCGGCTAAAATTATCCTGTAAAATAGTTAATCCATCACGCGAAATTAATGTGTAGTTTTCTTCTTCTAGATAAATCAGCTCATCATCTGGGATATTTTCAACTGATTCATCCGAGCTTTCAGCATTACTTTTATTTTCCGTTTTACTTACATTAAACATAAAACTTGACGAGAAAAAGCTCGTAGAATATGACAATGAATATCGATTATGGCTGCTCTTCCCTTCATTGGTTTGATAAATATGAGTTAAACCATTTTTAACAAAACTATCCCCTCTAACAACTTTATCTTTACTTTTACGCTTAACATAATTTAATGATAAAACACCACTAAATAACTGTTGTTTAAAACCAACTGTTAATTCATCGCTATATGGCGTGTTCAATCCATCATATAAATATCTATATTGTGGAACTTCCGAGGAAGTTATCCAAGGCTGTAATATGCCTTTGAATATGGGCCTATATTGAGTTAAATAACTACGTTGCGCCTCTTTTACTTTATAGCTCATCATATCATTAGCATAATATCGGCTCGCACCAAAAACAAACATAGATTCTTTATTAGAAAATAAATCGTACCCAAGATGGAGCCTCGGAGCAAAGTTCCAATGATTCAAGAAATCATTATGATCAACTCTAAAACCTATACGGCCTGACAAATTTTTGGCTGAAAAGCTATTTTGAATATACATCCCAAGACTATTTAAAGAAACATCAATATTTTCAATCGGGTAAACACGTCGTAATTGAAAAAACTGACCTCGATTTTCTAGATTATTTCCATAAGCTTGATAATGTTCTTTTAGTGTCAAATCTATTTCACTACCTAATTGTGTAGCTAATTCCTCTAATGGAACTTTATAGCTTTGCTCTATACAATCAAAACTATTACTACCACAATTTATATTGCTATCCCTTAACGGGCTTTTATATTCTAAATATGGTGTCGCTCTTAATCTTTGTAAGTTTATCCGGCTAAAATCAATACCACCTGAAAAAGAGTGTTCAAAGCCTATTAAATCAAAACTGTTAGCATTAAATGTATTTTTTAATGAAAACGACTTTTGGTACTTGTCTAAATCACCGTAGCCTCCCTCTTTACTTAAAGGAAAATCTCCAGTATCAACCCCCCACTCCTTACCTTTGGCTCTAGCCCAAGGTAAGTAAACCTGCGGTGCTGTTCGAGAGTTTTCACTCTGCCCATATCGCAAGCTACTTTGCCAGTCGAAACCTTCAAAGCTATGTTCTAATCGCAATGCTCCAAAAGTTCCTCCGCCTTTTATAGTGTAATCTGAATTAATAGTATCAGTTAAAATATAATCCCCACTGTAAGGGCTATGATTCATTGATAATGAGATTTTATCAAGCAACACCTTCTTAAGTGTATAGTTTACAGACAAATTCATCGACTCTCTTTCGGTAATAACTGGTTTGAGTAATGAAATATCTGTGATTGTTGATGTAGTTTTTGACATTGAAAGCGACAAAAATTGATTTTTAGTAATTGCTTTTGACGCTAGAAGATTATAACTAGACTTATTAAACTCTGGCTTACTTGGAGTTTCTGGATTAAAATCAGGGTCTTCATTACTATTATAATCTACTTCATCAATTAAGAAGTATTTATTGAATTGGCTACTTGATGATCTATATCCGAATTGAAATGAAGGCGTTTCATCATAATCTCTAAGCTCTACATCAACTACTCCTCCACTAAACCCTCCATATTCGACAGGGATATTACTATCAAATACTTTCACTGAACGGACAATATTTTGATTCACAAAAGTCTGCTGTGGATGACCTTGAACATCATTTACACTTGTAACAGCTAAACTACTCGCATCAGGATCAATCAGAGAGCTATTAGATTGACCATCAATATAAAAACCAGTATCCGATGGACGTCCACCTGAAATAGAGATTAGTTGACTTTTTATCTCTTGTTGCTTTTCAATATTTAATGCATTTTCATCGCCTTGTACACCTGGCAAAATAGTTAGTAAGTCGGTAATATTACCGTTATCAACTATAGCTCTGTCTAAGAAATCTCTTGATAATATATACTGCCCGCTAATTTCAACTTCTTGTGGTAGCCAATTTCGGCCAATAATAGTTATTTTTTCAATACTACTTTGTTCAAAATTACTATCCGTGGTTTTTTCTTCGGAAGTTATACCTTTTTTTTCTTGAATTTTAACAGGTTGAAGACTTTCGTCCTCACCTGCTAAAACAGAAATACTAAAAACGAAAC
>NZ_JBQSVO010000197.1:0-2955 GCF_052376275.1 Pseudoalteromonas sp. AOP7-A1-14
ACATGATATATCCTTATATTAGATGTATTCTACAATAACGACATTCGTTTAAAAAGAAAACAACCTTTAGCTGCTATATTTTGGTCGCTGTGTAGGCGTTGAGGATTTACTTTTACATCACTATTTTGCTGGTAAACGATTATAAAAAAGTGAATTTTTTCACATTTCCATCTCAGGTTTTAACTGGTAAATTCTGTCTAAAACAGCCATTTTCAGACGTTTTCCTACAGTAAAATAGCACGAAAACCCTGCAGTAAAAGGGGTGTAAGGGAGGTTGGTAAAGTCACCTGATGTAGGGAACTTTTATAGCTGTTGCTAACATGACTCGTAAAACAGCTGGTTTGTCTGATGTTACATTACCTGAAAACGCGCAGTTCAAAGCGAATCGTGGTTTAGTTGCTACTGAGTATGTATTAGCGTTTGTTACTGATGGGTTGCTTGATTTAGCAGGAAGCATGGGGGCTCAATCAGAAGCGGATAGGGCTTTTAACTGGAAGCCAATGCTAGTGTATCTAGCTGATTTAGATCACGACA
Source organism: Pseudoalteromonas sp. AOP7-A1-14 (assembly GCF_052376275.1). NCBI lineage: Bacteria > Pseudomonadati > Pseudomonadota > Gammaproteobacteria > Alteromonadales > Pseudoalteromonadaceae > Pseudoalteromonas > Pseudoalteromonas sp. AOP7-A1-14. Next base: position 535 of record NZ_JBQSVO010000197.1, read on the forward strand.
ACCTTGATAGCTCTGTCGTTAAAGTTGTTGAAGAGCAGCTAGCGAAAACTTTTGATAATATAGAGGGCACTGAGTATGTAGGTATTGCCAGAGCTAAATCTGATTCCTACCTAGAAAATTTTATGTTTTTCTTTAAAGGGGGTTCTCTATGCAACGCTGAAGAGCATAACCTGTACGTATGGTCTTCACCTGAGCCTCATCCCGGCCTTTTAGATTTTAAACCTTCTTACAATGGTTCATGTGCTGCTGCAGTGAAAGTTGAGGTTGCTGGTAAGGTTAGTTTTAATGGCAAAATTCAAGATGTAATTACCATTACGTTTTTGACTGCGTATGATCGGTTAACCGATATTGCTGTGGCAACTTCTGGCTTCGCTGTTGTTCCAAAGACTTTTGGCAACTGGGGTGGAGCTGTTAAACATACTGTATCCGCACCGTATGTAGTCCATGATAATAGAATGTATTTATTCACTAAAGATAATTTTTCTGTTGAGCTAAGATAGAGCAATTGAAAGAGGCTAAATATTGTTGTTAATTGATTGGTTAAACTGCTCTTTGCGCATATATTCATGAAAATGAGCGCTGAGCGCATATTATTCTATTTAATTTTTCTTTAAAGTTTTTAGAAAACTTAGTGGTAGTAATGCTTTAGGTTATTTGTTAAAACTATATAAAGTAGATAAATGAGCGTTCAGTCGGAAGAAATATGCGCGATGAGCGCACTATAAAATTGTTAGATTTCTGGAGGGCTGGTAGCCAGAAAAGTTTATGTTTTGTATATCAATACTAAAATGCTTTTAGAGTATAACCCGACTCAAGGAAAAGTCGCTGACGACCGCGCCTATAAAACGTGGCAGATATTGCCGCCGTTAAATCGTTGGGTGCAATCGTATTGGCAGCTCACAGTCCCCAAAGGCCAGTTTCAATACCATAGTGTGCCGGATAACTGTGTTGATTGGATCATCAATCAAGATTGCTTCGACGATAATTTTCTTATTCCGCCATTTCTCTCATCTACTTTATTTCATATAGATGGCCCAGCGTCTTTTTTTGGTATTCGTTTTCGAATTCTAGGGCATAAAGGCTTGATCTCTGTGCCTTTAGGGGAGTGGGGTGAGGCTGGTAGTGTAAAGGCGGAAGACTTATTACCCGCAGATATCGTTTACTCTGTATTTGAAGTCATTAGTAACGCAAAGAGCTTTGCTAAGCGCTGCAATAGCTTGTCGGCAGTAATACTTTCTACCATAACGTTTGCCAACGTTGACCCTCGCCTAGCTCGTTACATTCGATACTGTTACGAAAATGTCAGCTCTAATCTTGACCTGTCAGATAGCCGGAGCACTGAATTTGGTGTGTCTGCACGTCAGCTTAGACGGTTGGCCAAACAGCACGTTGGCTTACTTCCCAAAGATTTTGGCAAGGTGCTAAGATTTCAGAGTGCTCTCAAAGCGATGAATGCACCGCAACACAGCAAGGCCTACCTAGATCATTACTACGACCAGCCCCATTTTGTGCGCGAATTTAAACGTTTGTCTGGAGTCACACCGACACAGTTCAGAAAAATGTCCGTTTTATACAATCACTGCTCTTCTGAGTGAAGAATAATGTTATTCATCTAATCAACGGTAAGAGGTTAATAAGATGATTGAAATAGACGCGATGTTTCCTGTGATGGTAACGGCAAACTTAGAAGCGGTGAAAGCATTCTATGAATCCGTGTTTGGCTTTAATGCCGTATTTTACGACGCCGACTTTTACTTGCATTTGGTGTCACCCAATTCGGGTGTTCAGCTTGGCTTCTTGATGCCAGAGCACGCAAGCCAGCCAGACTTTCTTCGACCATTAATGTCTCCCGATGGCTATGTGATATCACTAGAAGTTAAAGATGCAGCTCACGCCTATGCCGAAGCACAAAAAATGGATTTGACGATGGCTATGGAGCTCAAAGAAGAAGTTTGGGGACAGGTACATTTTATCCTGGAAGACCCGGCAGGTTTTCGAATCGACGTGGTCCAACATTTAGAAATTTCAGGTAATTAGTCAGAGCAAAATCTAACAAGGCGCTGCACTCGGAAAAATTACTCACTACGCTCCTAATTTTCCGGTGAGCGCAGCGTTATACACATCAGGGAAGTTAGTATGAAAAATTTGGTATCGGCGTTCTCAATCTTGTTATTTACCTTGCCAGTATTCGCGGATGACTCAATTTTATTAGGCACATCCACATCGTTAGAATCGAAGATCATGGCTGAGAATAGACCTTATATGGTTTATTTACCCCCATCTTACGAAAAAAGCGAAAATACCTACCCTGTCATTTATCTTCTTGACGGCGATATCCATAGATTTAAAGGGTTTGTCGGTGTACTTGAATCCTTAAGTACAGAAACGCTGGAGAATCAGGTTCAAGAAGCTATCGTAATC
>NZ_JBQSVO010000198.1:0-2843 GCF_052376275.1 Pseudoalteromonas sp. AOP7-A1-14
ACACGGTTTCCATTTGGTTTAAAAAAGGGAATCTTCCGTTCATGAGTAAGCCTGTAAAGCGTGCTTTTCTTTAGGCCTGTGAGTTCAGCACATTCTTCGGTATTTAATATATCCTTTCCAATATCAATTGTTTTATCTGTACTGATACTGTCTTGAAAAAGCTTTTTTAATACCATTATATCGTGCAGTATTCGCTGCAACATTTCTTTCTCGGTCATTTTCACTTTCACTCCCTCCCTTTTGGTATCAAATTAAACTGGGTAAACTGGGAAACTGGGAACACCTTATTAATTTTCATCTTTTACTCGCTCCAATTCTGTCAGCTGTTTTCGTACTTCATTGGGCCTAAGTGCGAAAAAGCGTTTAAAATCAGTATTAACCTTTTTCCTGTAGGTTCCCCTGGAGAGTTCATTACTAATAAGCAACTTATGTTGGAGTAGTATTTGAACCTCACGCATGTAGTGTGTTGAAAGATTGAGTTTTTTTAAAAAAACATCTTTGCTTATTAGCCAAACTTCTTCATCATTCAATAACCAAGAATAACCCGCTACCTGCTTATTAGAGCTTTTATCAATAGGAATAATAGTTCGCTGCCAAATAGCTAGATTTTTCCCTAACGTCTTTAGCAGTAGATACTCCTCTGAGTTTCTAGAGTGCCCACGATTATTCAGCCAAGCAATTAGTACACTATGTACCGCATTAATCGATTCATCTTCTGTCCAAGGAAGAATATAATTACGATTTGCCAGACATAATCCAACAGCTACCAGAGCAAAACGCCTAACTACTCGCTGTACCTGCGATGCCATTTTTTCATTAACCCACAGACTAGTTAACCTGCTTACTTCTTTTGTCAGATAGGTATCAAGCCCATCATCCACCTCTGTCAGTAACCCAATCCATGTACGTATCACTGTGCCATGATAGCGCAGACATGATCCTTTAAGCTCATCCACAAAATTTTGTGAGTTAGGGCGTCCATGCAAATTATCGAAAGTACCATGAGCACCAAAAATAGGAATTTCTACCACTCTAATTTGTTGCCCAGCTCGTAATTGTTTACCTAGCTGTTGCAACAATTCAGTTATCCAAACCTCACCACTGCTTAATACTAACGTTCGCCAATGTGAAGTTTTGGCTAAATCACCTGAAACATTGGCTCGCAGCTTCCCTGCGCCATTCATTATTTGATAAATCGCTGTATCAATATCTTCAGGACGTGCCATGCCTATCTCATCTAACGGCAATAGCATATCGTTATGCTCTGATGATACAGCTGCTAGGCCATTACTTGTGGAGATCCAGCTACGAACAAAGCCTTTCCCGCCATACACACTACCGGCTAACTGCAGTAATGTTGTTTTACCGACAGAAGAGGAGCCAACAAAGTGAAATGCACCATTTTCCATTCCCGTTCTGGCTAACAACGGCGCTGCTAATGCAGTACCAATGCTAAAAATAGCTAATGGGTTTCCTCTGCATAATTCACCTATATTTTGCTGCCAATCAATAAGCTTACCCTGCTCCGAAATTATTGGTTCACTCGACAGTTGCCCCACAAAGTAATGAGGCTCTGTTTCCGTGCCTATAGTCCAGTTACTTGTTGAAAAAACTTTCCCGTGCCATCCTGTACGGTTAACTACTATCGCAGGGTTTGCATTGGTCATTTGCTCTAATAAATACTGCAGTAATCGACTCCAGCTTGGCTGAGCGGGTATTAATGGATAACCAGTGTCAATGAGCATATCCCGTATATGACGAGCATGGTCACCATTAAGATCTCGTGCATAAATCACTTCCCGCAATTTAATGCCATCATAGTTTTTCCATTCAAGCAGAACGCCATAACCCCCGCGTTTATCAGATAAGCGAGTGCGTGCAACAACCTGAATCCATCCTCCTATCTTTTGCCATTTATCAGAATTAAGGTAATAAAGACCATCTTTTTGTAACTTGTATTGCATACGTTCCACCTAAAGGTTATTTAGCCATGCTTGAACATCTTGGCAACGAAAACGAACGGCTCTGCCGCATGGATTAGGTTTTATAGGTGCAGGAAACCACCCCATTTTTACGTAACGACGCAGCGTTGCCTGCGATGTTTGTAAAACTGCACACACCTCCTCGTATGTTAGGAGACGTTCTGTTAAAGCTTTTTGTTCGTTCATGATTACTCCTGAATAGTTGTTTTATGTCATGAGCAATCATCTATGAATTTTTAATCAAACCAGAACTGCCAAACTGTCCATTTTGGGCAAATACAGAGGGGTGCAACTTAAGCGATTGATATACAAATAAAAAATATTGTAAAAAGATTTAAAAATGCATTTTAAGGTTATTTATCGAGCTATTTCTGTAAGGAATAGCTGCTAAAGTTTCACATGTGAAAGTCAAATAGAACCACCATCCCATAATTTGACTCTGTAATAGTTGATTAACCTACTTTTTCCAACAGCCTCCGATGAGCCTGTTTAGAGACCTTATAATTTTTTATATCTATTTTTAAAATCATAAAAGTCCTTTACGAGACCCATAATTGCTCTAGCAACTAAATTTCAACGGCACAGTAAGTGGAATTAAAAGATAAAGTTAATTGACGCAAGATAGATCAGTTAATTGACGCAAGATAGATCAGTTAATTGCGTTTGATACAAATCATTCCTCATATCTGGAATAAAAGCAGTTAGGGGATTACCCAACAAATTATCCAGATTTAACGAGTATTACATTAGAAAATATCCAAGAGAGCTTACTTTTCAGCCATGGAATCACATAGCAAATATCCAAATCAGATAGGTATGTGAAGTGATTGGAGAGTTTTCCAGGTCTTTTTTGGTTAGTAT
>NZ_JBQSVO010000199.1:0-2636 GCF_052376275.1 Pseudoalteromonas sp. AOP7-A1-14
CTGCATATTCTCATGCATCGCGATCACCTAATACTATCTAAGCCGATCACCTAATACCATCCATCAAGATCACTCAATACCATCGATGCCGATCACTTTTCGGTCAAAATGGTATTGAGTGATCGGCTTGAATGGTATCGTTCAATTTGTACACGTTTTTGTCTAGCCAGTAGGTGTTTTTAACCGTTATTCTTTTCATTTTTGATGATGAGAATGACCATGCCAACGGCACCTATTTCAATGCGTAAACTTAAAGAGATTTTAAGACTAAAATACAGCTGTAAACTCAGTCATCGTCAGATAGCAACAAGCTTATCTGTTTCACCCTCAATCGTGTCTAAATATGCCTGTAAATCAGCAGAGTTAGATATTACTTACTGGCCGCTTGATGAGAAGTGGGATGATCACGCTCTGCAACAAGCGTTCTTCAAAACAAAGCCTCGATTAAAGGGCTTTACCATTCCTGACTGGTCGTTAGTTCAGCAAGAGCTTCGGCCTAAAACCATGACGTTGTTGCTGCTTTGGGAAGAATACAAAGAGCGGCACGCGGAAGGTTTTTACAGTTACACTCACTTCTGCCGTCAGTACAAGGCATGGCTTAAATGCCAAAAACCCTCCATGCGACAAAATCATAAAGCAGGTGAAAAACTGTTTGTGGATTACTGTGGCCCAACCATGAGTATTGTTGATACAAGTACAGGCGAATGTCGTACTGCACAAGTGTTCGTTGCGGTCATGGGTGCATCAAATTATACCTATGCCGAAGCGACTTACAGCCAGAAACTCGAAGATTGGGTGATGAGTCACGCCCGTTGTTTTGAGTTTCTTGGCGGTGTTCCTGAGCTAATAATTCCTGACAACCTTAAAAGTGCCGTCACCAAACCGTGTCGATATGAGCCTGACTTAAATCCAACCTACCAACAACTAGCGACACATTACGATACGGTCATTGTGCCCGCTAGACCCTATAAACCAAAGGATAAGGCTAAGGCTGAAGTGGGTGTGCAAATTGTTGAACGTTGGATAATGGCGCGCCTTCGCAATGAAACCTTCTTTAGCTTGCGTCAATTGAACCTGAAAATACAAGCATTACTGGTCGATTTAAATCAACGTAAAATGAAAAAGCATCCTGGCTCACGGCTCAGTCAGTTTGATGCTATCGACAGACCTGCACTCAAACCACTGCCTACACAGCCTTACAGCTATACCTTAGTAAAACAGGTGAGCGTGCATATTGATTATCATGTGGAAATTGAAAAGCACTACTACTCAGTGCCACATACCTTAATTAAACAAAAGCTTGAAGCCCATGCCTCCGGGAAGTTGGTGACACTCTACCATCAAGGCATACGAGTCGCTGTTCACCCCAGATCATACCGAGAAGGTGCGCACACCACGCTTGATCTGCATATGCCTATCGCTCATCAAAAGCAGCAACAATGGACACCACAGCGGTTCGAACGCTGGGCGAGTAAATTTGGCACATCAACTGAGCAGTTTGTTATGCAATTGATGCAAGCTAAAAAACATCCAGAGCAAAGCTACCGTGCTTGTATGGGGTTATTAAGCCTAGGTAAAAAGTTTAGTGATCAACGTCTTGAAGCCGCCTGTCATCGCGCATTAACCACAGGTGTTACTCGCGTTAAACAAGTAAAGACTATCTTAGAAAAAGGCTTGGATAAACAACCCTTGCCACAAGCTCAAGGTGATTTACTACAAGATATTGATCATAAAAATATCCGTGGCAACCACTATTACCATTAATAAAAATTAACAAACCATAGGAAGACTTATGCAAAATATCAATCAACAAGTTAATAATCAGTTAAGTAATTTAAAGCTAAGCGGCATACGTGATGCGCTATTGCAGCAATACGAGCAACCCAATTTATACGTTGAACAAAGCTTCGAAGAGCGGCTAAGTTTATTGCTTGAACATGAAATAACGCAGCGTGATCAGCGTAAAATAGATCGCCTAACGCGACAAGCAAAGTTCAGAGTTGGCGGCACACTTGCCCAACTCAACTATGGCGCAGCACGACAACTCGATAAAGCTCAGATCCGTTCATTAGCACAAGGTGAATGGCTTCGTCTTCACCAAAACATCTTGATCACAGGAGCAACAGGTTGTGGCAAAACTTACCTCGCTTGCGCGCTTGGTCAAAACCACTGCCAACAAGGGAGTAGCGTTTATTATTTTAGGCTCAAAGAGCTATTAGAAAAGATGTTTCTAGCGCAAGCCGATGGTAGTTATCGAAAACTGATCAACAAGCTTAGCTCTGCCAATTTACTGATCTTAGATGATTGGGGATTAGAGCCATTAACGGCTCAACAACGGAGTGATTTACTGGAATTAATTGATGCAAGATATGATACAAAATCGACCTTAATAGCGAGTCAATTACCGATAGAAAATTGGTATGAAATGATCGGAGAATCGACACACGCGGATGCGATTCTAGATAGGCTTGTGCACGGGGCGATAAAGTTGGAATTAAAAGGCGAGTCGATGCGAAAAAAACTAAATTTCTTGACTGATGCCGATCACTCAAGTTAGATTTTACTGAGGTCTACTGACAGACAAAAAAGTGATCGGCTTGAATGGTATTGAGCGATCGGCATCATGGTATTACGCA
>NZ_JBQSVO010000200.1:0-2634 GCF_052376275.1 Pseudoalteromonas sp. AOP7-A1-14
GGGTATTTTATTTGTCATAATTTTAATTTATTTCCTAATGAGGTACGGTTTTTTACGTCTGCCTTCGATAAAATATTTTTTAAATGAGATTTTACGGTAGTTTCAGAAATGAATTTCATTTCAGCAATTTCTTTATTCGAAAGTCCCAAAATAACGAGCTTGGCAATTTCGACTTCCCTTTTAGTTAATGATTTTATAAGCTTTTTATCATCAACCTTAAGATTTAATTTAATGCCATGGTTATCGTAGTGTTTTATTTTGTTTGTTAGTGTCACTCTATCAAACCATAAACCACCATGGTTTAAAGTTGATATCAAATTATCAATCAATGCAGCATCTCCCGGGCACCAAAAAACTCCAAGAGCCCCTTGATCCAGCATTTGAGATTCAAATTTTAAATTTTTTGATGAGTGGATAATAACTAAAGATTTATCTTTTATTATTACATTTTTTAATTTCTCACCATCAAGAACTAAATAATTTATGTTATTTTCTGATAACTTTTTTTCAAGTTGTCCTTGAGTCACTTTCTCACCCGCAGAGTAGTTTCACTATAATTTTTTATTCAAATTAACAACATTAAACTTAATAGATTATGAATCACAAAGCTTTATAGTTGTAACCCTGGATTTTTATTCATTTTAAGAAACACTTGAATTGCTGAGTTTATCAAGATAGAGTTTTTATAGGAAAGCACAACTACACAAAGGAACCCAATCTCGTGAATCGCTTCTACATGCCAGTATTAGGGCTGGTTATTTGCAGTTTCAACAGTTACTCAGCATCAACTGCCACCACTGGCAATATTAACTTTGAACAATACCTTCAAATGAATGCTAAAGTTATCGAACGCCAACATACAGAAAACTTTAAGTCACCTCTGACAGATAAAGTAACTAACGAAAAAACAAATATCGAGTTTTATTCTAATTATATAAATACACAATTTAAAAAGTATACTAAGGCAAACAATTCATTAAATGAGATTTCCGATTTATATATAAAGCAAGGTTATAAGACATTATCGAGTTGTGCAGGTTTAAAATGTGGTAATTCGTTAGAGTTAGCAAGCCGTATTGACTCAAATAATTTCTTAAGTGAAAAAGATAAACAAAAGCATACACTTTTATATAATAATTATAATTGGGTTTCATTGCACATTAGCGCTTATGAGGAAAAAAACTTTTTATCTATTCGCTTTATTAATGAAAAAAATCTTGAGCCGCCTCTACAACGCCTTTCATTTGAAAAAGATAATTATTCACTATCATCTAGTACTATAGAAAAACTAAAATCATACATTCCAGCGATAAAAAAGAGCCCTGTACCCTATTATATTATTGGTCATACCGACAACACAGGAAGTCAGCAATATAACTATACATTGGCAAAGCAAAGAGCCGACGCAATCTATAGATACCTTGTAAGTAATGGAGTCGAAAAAGATAAGTTAACTGTAGAGTCAGCGGGAGAAAAAGCACCTTTGTCTACAAATAGCACGAAGCAAGGACAGGCTGAAAATAGAAGAGTGGAGCTTATTGCGTTTACAACGATATAAGCTCCGAATTGTAGATTATCGAAACAGTACTTGTTCCTTTTTGAACCAGTTGATACAAAACATTAAGGTCATAACCGCGATTGCAACGGTTGATATTATAATTATATATACAAAATTATAATCAACCGTCCCTTTTAATAACTCTTGAATAGCTAGGGATATATTAACAATAGGAATTAATGATGTTTTAAACGTTAATTCCATATTTGGCATCATTGATATAGCTAAAGGTACAAATATAATCATAGTAAGGGGCCCCATATAATTTTGGGCCTCTTTGAATGAGCGTGCATAAATTGATATTGCTAAAACAATACTAGAAAATATACATGCTAAAGGGAGTAATAAAAACAATATAAGTAATAAATCGAACGCACCTATTACAGTAATAGCTTCAATTATTTCTTCAGAAGAAAATAAGCTTTTAGCTATAAAAATCCACAATCCCATACTAAAAACGGTAAATAGCGATGTCGCTACGGATGTTGAGAATACGGTGAGAAATTTACCTAAGACTATTTGAGTTCTTGTTATGGGTGTTAGTAATAATGTTTCAAGAGTTCCCCGCTCTTTCTCACCAGCACCTAAGTCAATTGCAGGATAACTTGCACCTGTTAATACTAATGGTATTAACAAATATGGCAATAACATCCCAAGCTTTTCACCAATACTTTCTCTTGCATCGGCCGTATCAGTTTCAACTAATATTACAGGTTCTAGGACTATATTTTTAACTTCATCATTTTTTATGCCATATAAACTAAGTTTCTCTAGTTGTTTTTTATTTTTAAACTGATCATAAAGATCAGTTAGCTTTTGGGATATATAATTGATACTTGATGCATTATTAAAAATCACTTCGACTTTTATAGTGTTTTTATTTACATCACGATATGTGTTTTCACTAATATAAACCCCCACATCAATCACTTCATCCTTTACACCTTGAATTAACTCTTCTCGATCATTAAATGTTGACTTAGTTAGAGTAAAATTTTTGTGGTAAAAAACATTTTCACTAAATTCATTCGCTTTTTCTGCACCAATAATTGCGTAATTATGTACTTCTTGGTCAC
>NZ_JBQSVO010000201.1:0-2559 GCF_052376275.1 Pseudoalteromonas sp. AOP7-A1-14
CGTTTTCAGCAACTTCAACACCATAGCCTAGTAAATGAAGTTGATCGGTTAGGACCTGCTGATTTAATAAGTTATCTTCAACTAATAAAATTAATTTGTTTTCTTTGCGCGCTTGCTCAACACTTAAAAAGTTATTTAAGCTACGTACGGGTTTTATTTCTTTTGGCGTGTGGAGTCCCGCTGCAACTAGCAATGACATCATGAAATTAGACTTGCATAGTGGTGAGGCATTGAGGTAAAAAATGTTCTTATGATTAATGCCGGCCTCATTTAAAGTGCTCAACACTATCGCCTGCTGTTGATTATCTTCTAATGTGTACAGTAACTGTCTTAAAAGTGCGTTTACTTCGTCTATTTCGTCAATACCATCTAGGACCCAGATAATCTCTTTGTTATCTTGATGTGCTTGCGCTTGAGTTGCGTTTTGCACTACGATTTTTTTTGCTCCCATAAAGGAAAGGTAGCGCATTAGTAGGTTTCTACGTTCTTCATCATTTGTGACAATAACAACGCGATGGTTTTTTAGGGTGTTTTTGTGTGCGTATTTAATGGCGTTTTCAGTGCTAAAAGGCAATTCAACAATAAACTCACTACCAATGCCAATGTCACTGCTAACGGTGATTGAGCCAAGCATTAACTCAGTTAAACTCTTACAGATAGAAAGCCCAAGCCCTGTCCCCCCATATTCGCGGGTAATAGCTCCTTCAGCTTGAATAAATGGGTTAAATATTTCTCCTAGCTGCTTTTGGCTCATACCTTTACCGTTATCGGTTACTGCAAAGCGAAGCGTAAAATGATCGGCTGTATTTTGTGCTACTTCAACACTGATACGAACATGGCCTCGGCGATTCTCATCCGTACTGGTAAATTTTATAGCGTTACTGCATAAGTTATAAAGTACTTGGCGTACTCGTACAGTGTCACCAATTAAATTCACTGGAATATCAGGAGCGATAGCAAGTTCAAGTTCTAGTTGGCGTTTTTTTGCAATTGATGAAAGTACGCGAGCTACCTCTTCAACGGTATCGGATACTGAAAAAGGAGTAGGATCAATGTTGAGTTTACCGGCCTCAATTTTAGAAAAATCTAAAATATCATCGAGTATGCCTAATAATGAAAACGCCGACTCTCTTATAATTGTGCTGAGTCTGTGTTGTGCACCAGTGAGCTCTGTTTGGCGTAATAAATCAATGGTGCCAATCACGCCATTCATAGGAGTGCGGATTTCATGGCTCATGGTCGCTAAAAAGGTCGTTTTAGCTTCGCTGGCTTGTTCAGCGCGTGAAGTGGCTCTTTCAAGCTCCATTGTACGGTTTTGTACTTCGTTTTCTAAGTTACTTTGCAGCGTTTGTAAATCGTGCTGCGCTGCATTATTACTATCATCAGCGGCTTTAATTTTATTCAATAATTGATTAATGTTTTTAGCGACTATTTCTAAGCCAATATCAAGGCGTTCATCGACACTTTTTGAGTAGTCGCCAGCTGCTGTAATGTTAGCAAGTTGTGAGGCGAGCAGATTACTTGATTCACGCGTTCGAGTATTAATGAAAGCATTAAAGGGCAGTGCTAATAAAATTAAGCACATCAAAGCAGCACCAGCAATAATATAGCTAAGAATAGCAGAGTTACTTGTTGTTTCTTGTGTTATGGGAGCGTGCGTTTGACTTACAATTAACTCTCCAACAGGTTGGTCGTTCAAACGAAGTACATGATGAATTTGTGTGTTGTTATTTAGTGCTTGATCAATTTTTGAAGCTGCAACTTCTTCATCAGCATTACTAAAGAGTAGTTCGGTTTTATCACTTAAAGAGTATCTATAAAGGTGGTAACTGATATTCTCATCAAACATTAAAGCCAACTCAAGAATTTGTTTAGTATTGTTCTGACCGTCTTGAGTGAGCGACTTAACTAAAGGGCCGTCGAGCTGCTTTACTAATTTTTGAAGTTGAATTGGTGTTTTCTTTGGCTGAGCTATAGTGTTCTTAGTTGGGTAAAAGGAATAAGCAATGATAGCGAGTGAGGTTATCGCTATATTTATAACTAAAAATAGCGGTAGCAAGCCTTTTACAGGAGATGCAAATTTACTCGACATTGACTGTTATCCGATTAATTAATGTTCTAAGACAAATTGTTATTTGATTATTAAATCAATCCTACCACTTACACGAAATAATTCACTACGTTTTTGTGTTCAAAGCAGACACAGTGTACTTGTTATCTACATGAAAGCAGGCTAAATTGTGGTATAAATAATCAAACTGTATAAAACTTTAACCGAGTTGGTGGAAAACTGTGCAAACAGTTGTGGGCGATTAAAAAAAAGTTGACTTGCAGGGGCAAAACCCGTTTAATACGCCGCACGCCCAGATAGCTTAGCCGGTACCCGACTTTGCATATGGACAAATTTATTCAGTGTTAGTGTATTAAATTAAGCAATTTATACATTAATACGCGTGCCTTAGCACACAGTTTAGTGTGCCGACTTAGCTCAGCTGGTAGAGCAACTGACTTGTAATCAGTAGGTCAACCGTTCGACTCGGTTAGTCGGCACCATTTATT
>NZ_JBQSVO010000202.1:0-2529 GCF_052376275.1 Pseudoalteromonas sp. AOP7-A1-14
ACTAATGATGGTTTTATTTATGAACCAAACCCTGATTATTTTGGACTGGATAGTGCGAATATAGAAGTTGGTAAGGTTATTTATCAATTTTCTGTAACTGTAGAAGAAGTAAATGATTTACCACACCTGGTTGCTAATTCACTAAAATTGAGTGCAAACTCACAAGTTACAGGCATTCTCGAAGCATATGATGCTGATAGCGATATTGTAACATTTAAGCTGTTAGAGCAACCTCTACAAGGTATAGTCAACTTAGAGGATAATGGTCAATTTACATATTTAAATAGTGAGCTGTCTATTCCTGACGCATCTTTTACTGTTCAATTAGATGATGGTCGTGGAGGTGTTGTTGAAGAAAAGGTTGATCTGAAAGCTGCATTCTCTTCAAATCAAGACAAATCAAACTACTACTATTCATCAGTGCATTCACACCTTAGAAAAGCTGAAAACCGTATTGCAACAATAGAAGATGACTCTTTACTAGCTAGTGTGTATGAGGCAATTGCAATCGGCTATGTGAAAGCATCATTTGACGATCAAGTTAGAAATATTATTGATAATAAAATCCCACTGCAAAGTAATAAATTTGGGGTTTTGATTAACATTGCGAATGCTTATCAAGATGCTAAAAAAATAGGGTTAGCTAATGAATATAGGCTCGAAGCTCTAGATGAGTTCTTACAATATGTTGTTGATAACGGCATAGATAATATTTCTAAAACTGAAGTTAGCACGTTCATTGAGCTAGTCGATGATTTTAGGAATAGCAGTGATGCTACAAGTATTGAAAAAACTATTAATGCATTAGTTAATATTACGGACTCTCTTAGAAAGGAAGTATACGATACAAGATATGGTTATTTAATTAATGCTCAAAGAGATAGTTTAGGTGAGTACGTTGATTACTACCTTGAGCTTGATGATAATGATCCAGCTAAGATTAAAGCGTATGATTATGCAGTAACCTTATTGAAAGAATATGCAGAGCTCTCATATAAAATAGGCTATCAAGTTATTTCATCTGGAGAGTTAGTAGGGAAACCCTATCATTCTACTGGAGTCCTTTACTTAACAGCGGCTGTTCAATATGCGATGGTGTTGAACAAGGACGAGCTTGCGAAAGAATATCTTGCAAAAGCAATCTCGTTTTATTCAGATACATCATACGATGAAAATTATATTTTCACAGCAAATGAGTTTTCAGAAAATACTTTGTCTAAATACAAGTTTGGGTTGGTATATGTTGCACCTTATTTTTCTATTTTATATCCAGAACTTGAAAATACAGCACTTGAAATTGCTAATCTTCAATCACCGGAAGACAACAGTTTACTAAGAAATTTAAGTAGAAACTTACCGGTTAGTGAAGCATTACAATCATTAAATCGTGGCGATAATTTATTACAAATTATCACTCAGCTCGATTCATATAATGAAGGTAATCCTTATAGTCAGCAAAATTCATTAGTGGGTCGCTCTTCTATAACTTTAGCTTTAGCTCAAGGCCTTTTTAATACTGGCCGAGATATCGAAGCTTTGAATGTTATCCAACTTGGTTTTGAAAAAGTAACCTCAGAACAAAACATGATTAACAATATAAATTCGACAACAAGAACTGTAGGCAGTTCAGGGTGCGGAAAATATATTGGGATATATTTGTCTCGTGGTTATATTACAAAAGCTAAAAATGCAGCTGATTTTTGCTTTAGTGATGTAGTTAAACCTTACTTCTCAAAAGTTTCAGAGGATGTGAGTTTAGACAAGTCGTTGTCTAGTTACAAAATATTAAGTGATTACTTCCTTAAATTAAGTGATAAAGAAAATGCTAAAATCGCTCTTGATTTTATTCTGCATAATGAAGACGGTGAAACTTATGAATTAGATGATTTTGCAAGCCTTGCAGTTGGTTATATGGCTAATGGTGACTTTGATATGTCTATTGAAGTGTTAAATAAAGCAACAAGTATCGCTTTATTAGAAGGGCCTGAAGTCGATTATGACGAAACAAAAGATTTGATTGATTTTGCCGAGTATATAAGTCGATATGACTATTATAATTCAAGTAATTATACTTCTAATATCCAAACAGAGCTGAGACGTTTAGCATTTAATAATGTAGATTATTCATCAAGGCTTAAGGAAGTCCAAGAAGTTGCAACTAAAATAAATACTAAAATTGGTAATAATATTTCAGCTCTAGCTGTTGATGAACAATTGAAACTAGCCGGAGATTACATTGTATTACTTGCAAGTAATCGTCAATATGATGGCGCAGAAAATTTTATTCAACATCTAGATGCAGGAGAAGTTGAAAAACGTAGTTACCTGACGCAAGTGTCAATTATCCAAGCCCTGCAAGATGACTTTCCATCCTCAACTGCTGCGAGTGTAGATACTGATGGAGATGGAAAAGCAAACTTCTATGGAATTAATACAAACGAAGAGTTAAGAGCTGCTAGTGCAATTGAATTAGATAACGACAGTGATGGAGATGGTATCAGCGATGAACAAGATATTAATCCTCTTGAC
>NZ_JBQSVO010000203.1:0-2469 GCF_052376275.1 Pseudoalteromonas sp. AOP7-A1-14
CTTAGTGAGTTAGAGAAAAATCAAAAAATGACAAAATAGTTTGAAACTGGGACTTTGTCATATTAATAAATTCTACAAAGTCCACAACACATTTATCCTTTAACTCTCCATCCCCAATTCTATTCGCAGAAAGGTGTTGAGTTGTTGTTGGCGCAATAGAAGCCGTAGTAACAGCATCTTCTTCTTTACATCCATAGGGAAGGCTGGCGATTAGGATGTTCTTTCTAACAAGCGAAAGTTTTTAGTTAGTTTCTTTTGCAAGATAAACACAATAATTGGAAACCCTGATGCGGCTATTGCACATATCATAAGCAATCTGTCCAGGTTCTGTAGCGTCATGTCGTCGTTGGGTATCAGCAGAGGAGAAAGAAAGAATGCAATGGTTGTTACCAGATACATAATTGAAGTTTGCAATGAAACGAACCCAGCTCGTTGCTTATCATCAGGGAACTGAATCGCAATAGTCGAAGATGAGACCAAGCGACTGTACGATGTACCGAGAAATAAGATGATGAACAGTGTCGCATTCTGATAGTTCATGGCGAGGATTAACAAACTCAGCATAAAAACTGCGGTTGAACCTATAGCCAAAAGCGGAGTGGAATAATGTGAGATTAATGAGCCAGTTATCTTTGTAGATAGGTAACCTGCGATACCTCCCGTGAAGAACAACCAGGGCAACAAGTTTTGCGGCACGCCTAACTGCTGCGTCATTAATGGCACTAAAATGGGAATAATCAGCATCGGACTGAACTGTACCAGTGCATTACTTGAGGCAAATAGTAAAGTGTCAGCATCGAGAGACAGTCTGTTCTTAGTCTCTGAGTGGACAGAATCTTTGGGAATGATAAATACGATCAATGGCAACGCCAACAGACAAAATGCACAAATTAACCCCAAGGCGACATGCCAGCCATAATGTGTGCACAAGAACAATATCATGGGCATTCCTACAATGCTTACCACCGAAAATGATGCAATCACCGTTGCCAGCATTTTGCCACGCAAGTTGATCGGAGTGCAGTTAATCAATAAGCTGATACTTGCCCCCATCGTCGTCCCTCCAACCAACCCTGCGCAGAATCGTAGTATCAGAAGGACACCAAAATTGGTAGTGAGCGTAATCAGAAGTGTCAGCGTGCCTAGTAACGCCATATTTATGATTAAAAAACGCTTTTTATTAAACCGGTCTAACCAATAAAAAGCAAAAACTCCGGAAAGGACTGCACCGAATGTATAAACACCGGATACATAGCCTGAGAATGATACAGGAACTGAGAAATCCCCTGCCATAAAAGTAAAAATAGTGTTGAACACCATGTACTCTAGTGCATTCGTAAACTGGATGAATGATGTTACAACCGCTATTTGAATTAGGGCTCTATATTTAAATTTATGTTTAGCTAGTGGCATCATCGGCGACCTATAGATTAAAGATGCATACAGCTTAACCGCTATCAATATTGAGCACTAGTAGGTACAATTAGCAATCTCTATTATCAATACTGGGATAATGTATGCATACTGCTCTAGATTTCAGAACCTTAAAAATTTTCATTGCGGTGGTGGAAAAGGAAAGTTTTGTCGGAGCATCTAAAGCCCTTAAAATGCCCACATCAAACGTAAGTCGCTGTATTTCTCAGTTAGAAAAAAAACTGAATCTTCAGCTTATTGAGCGCAGTACCCGACACATGAAATTGACTCAGTTAGGCCAACTACTCTATGCGCGATCAAAGCCATTACTGGAGTTGTTGGAACAAACAGAAGTCGAGTTAACGTCACGGCAAGTTCAAATTAAAGGTCCATTACGTATCTGTATTCCAAACGAAATTGGACCTGCAACACTGGGGACTATTATTGCCAATTTTGCCAATCAGTACCCAGATATAGAGCTTAGCTGTATCACGAATTTGTCGGGCCTCGAATCACTACGAGAAGATTTAGATCTAGCCATTATCATTACCCGTGGACAGATGGATGACAGTGATTATATAGCCCGTAACCTAGCCACTATCCCCTGTACCATCGTTGCTGCCCCCTCGGTTATTAAACGTTGGGGCACACCCACTCATATTGACCAATTTAAAAAATTACCCTGTATTACGACGGTAAGTGCACTAAAAGGTGTCCCTTGGCAATTCGTCAATATAAAGGGGGGATTCGAGACAATCACGGTGAATGGAAACTATCGTGTCAACAGCGGTGAGATGGCCTTGCATGCTGCAATTTCTGGTGTTGGCTTTGCTATTTTATCTAGAGAAGCCTGCCAGTCCAGTATTACTGACGGACGTTTAATAGAGGTTGAGTTTGAGCAACCAGCGGCTCCATTACATTTATGCGCGCTTTATTCAAATCGTCGTTATTTGCCCACAAAGACAAGAGTTTTTGTCGATTTTATACAACAGGAATTAGGCAACTGACCACTTAATCTAGCAAAAACAAGTTATGCACTTACAATTTGAATCTAGG
>NZ_JBQSVO010000204.1:0-2436 GCF_052376275.1 Pseudoalteromonas sp. AOP7-A1-14
AGCCGTAAAACCATGTCAGATTGGATAATACGGTGTAGTGAATTGCTGATGCCATTAGTTAACGAGCTAAAAGCAGCATTGCTTAGTCAAGCGGTGCTCCATGCCGACGAAACGCCCTTAAAGGTGATTAAGGCCGATAATAGCAGCAATTACATGTGGGTTATTGTTGTGGTAGCGATTCTCCCATTTACCTGTTTGTGCAACGTATTGAGCCAAGTATCTAATGATTCTGGTGTATGTTGAATTACCTCAAAACGACGCTCGCCATTTTTAAATTGAATACAAACATCATGTTTTTTATCTGCCCAATCTAAGCCAACATGTGCAGCAAATTGATCTATCGACATCATCATCCACTCCTATTTATAAAGGATTGGTATGTATTCCACGCTCTTCGAAAGAAATATAGCCAGCAGTTTATGTGCGTGCCCTGAGTATTCGTTAGTGAGCCGTGGAGCACTTACTGGCTCGAAAGAAAAGCGGTGATCATCAAATGATTTTCGCTCATTATTCGTAGCCAGTAAGCACATACCATAAACCACTTTAAAGTGTAGTTCTTAGGTGTGAATGACTATATATCGCTCAAAGCTGTCATTCTTCTTCTAAATTCCAACTTTAAGCTATCTGATCTACCAAACTAAAAAGCCTACTCTTTACTATGTTTATGCGAATTCAGCTTTACCTCTACTTATTAAAATGACACTTTTAGAAAGTAGAGCCTGTGATATAATAAATATCGAGTCAACACCATCAGAATTTAAAATTAGAAGCTGTAATTTAGGTGGTGATACTGAGCAAAATAAATACAGATAATATGTCCGTACTTCATTATGTAGGGTTGTTCTAAACACGCAAACTTAAACTAAGTATGGAGCAAAAGCACAAAGTTACTTTGAGGCATCAAAAAATGCACGAACAAAACAATGATGAAAATACCGAAGTCACATTTCTCCCTGCAGAGCGTACTTTTGAAGTATTAAGTGCGGAGGCTGCGGGCACTGGTGTAAATGGTATTGAAAAAAATCCTGCTGTTTCATACTTAATGGGCTTAAGGGCTGAAAGTAGCCGGCTAGCCATGAGGTCGTTTTTAAACAACATAGCTAAAATGATGGGCTATCATGATTTAAGAACCTGTCCTTGGGGTATGCTTGAGCGGCACCATGTACAGGCAGTTTTGACCATGCTCACTGATGCGGGAAAAGCACCGGCCACTATAAATAATTACTTGGCGGCAATAAAAGGTGTAGCCGTAGAGGCATGGACACTTAAGCTTATTAGCACCGATACTTACCAACATATCAAGTTAGTTAAGTCGGTTAGAGGGTCAAGAATACCTAAAGGTAGAGCCCTGGCCCCTGCTGAAGTTAAGAAATTATTTTTCACATGTGAAAGTGATAAGTCTGCTATTGGGGTTAGAGATAACGCTATTTTATCTGTTTTAGTCGGGTGCGGATTACGAAGAGCTGAAATTGTATCCCTTGATTTTTCTCATTATAACCGGCATAACCGCTCGCTAAAAGTGCTAGGTAAAGGTAATAAAGAGCGCATGGCCTACTTGCCAGATGGCGCATTTCAAAGGCTTGAAAGCTGGATTGAGGAAGTGCGAAGTGATATTCCAGGGCCACTATTTAGTCGTGTTCGTAGGTACGATGATGTTACCTCAGAGCGCATGACTAGCCAGGCAATTTACCATATTTTAAACAGTAGATCTGTCGAGGCCGGTATAGAAAAGTGTGCCCCGCATGACCTAAGAAGGACATTCGCTTCGTCAATGCTAGAGAACGGCGAAGATCTAATTACAGTTAAAGATGCAATGGGCCATGCAAGCTTAGCAACAACGCAAAAATATGACTTTAGGGGTGATGAACGCCTAAGAGCAGCGAGTAAACGCTTAGATATTTAGGGGGAAGAATGTCACAACAGAACAATTTTGGTGAAGCACTTACATTTTATGCAGATAGGCACCCAGAACCATTAAAGCGCACAGCTATGAACGTTCAGTACACATCTAGTCGGCTTGGCTTGCAGACGTTAAGTATTGAAATGACTACTATTAACTCCCCTGGTGAATCACCAGATTGGGCAAGTAAAACGATAATTCAGCTGACTAAAAGCGAGTTAACCGGGTTGTGCGGCGTGTTATTTGGCTTGAAAAGCGAAGTAAAAGCTTCATTTCATGGCGAGAATAAAAACAAAGGGATGGCAGTTTATAATAATGGTGCACAGGGGGCTGCTGTCACTATTTCAGTCGCTGGCCGACACTTACATCACTTTTTATCACCCGATGATAGACTTGAATTAGGGGTTTTTACTTTACGCAGATTATCGGACGCATGGAAAGTTACACCGTCTGATACCTTAGCAATATTACGTCAAAATGAGTTGATAAGAAGAAGCCAGTAATGAAAGACATTCCTTATGTGGGTAACTATCATA
>NZ_JBQSVO010000205.1:0-2399 GCF_052376275.1 Pseudoalteromonas sp. AOP7-A1-14
AAGTGCCTTTACACAGTTTATGCCAACGAATAACAATTGCTTTGTCATTTAATCGATTCACTTTTTTGTCATCAACGTACAGGACTAAATGCGTGTGGTTACTCATTACTGCATAAGCACACACGTCAATACAAAACACCTTGGCAAGCATAAGTAACTTTTCTTCAACCCAGCCTCTGCGATGCGCGTAAGACTTACCTGTAAAACGGTCTTCGCCACATAAGAATGCACGGCGCACACAACGTGAAATACAGTGATAATATTTTGTATCAACCAAGCTTATTTGTCGTTTTCTTGCGACTGCCATAATACACCCCGGCTATTTTTTAAACTAACTAAAACTTAGCCTTTAATTTCATAAAATACAAAATTAAAATGGGTGTCTAGTTTATTCCAATTTCATAAAATACAAAATTAAAATGGGTGTCTAGTTTATTCCGTGTCAGCGCGGGTTTATTATTAATGAATGCAGCATTTAGCTTTATGGCTCTGCTTGGCTTACTGAGCCTAAGCGGCATGCTGATAAAAAATGGCATTGTGTTAGTCGATCAAATAAACCTCGAACTCAGTGAAGGCAAAGACCCCTATCAAGCTGTATTTGATTCCGGTGTAAGCCGTGTCCGGCCTGTGGCAATGGCTGCAATCACTACTATTTTAGGCATGATCCCACTGTTATTTGATGTGTTCTTCCAGTCAATGGCGGTCACCATCATGTTTGGTTTAGGCTTTGCCACCATACTCACGTTAATCGTGGTGCCAGTGCTTTATACGGTACTATTTAGAATTGAAGTGCCAAAAAACAGCTAACAAAAAAGGCCAAATAATTTACATTACTTGGCCTTTATCAAAGTTTATCTAGTTACTTTGATACTACACATAATTTGCATAGCTAAGAATCTAAAAGTTACCAGCAACAAACAAAAAGGCAAGAAGAAAGACCTGACCCGATTCTTTGATGCTATTCTTTGCTGACCCTATTCTTTGAACATGGTGACCAAACTTCAAGCACTCTTTGTCCCAGTAATGTGATGAGCATGCTTAAAGCCATGATCTATTTTAGATATTAATAACTCGCGTTCCCTGATGGAAATTTTTCAGCTAATAGAACCAAAGAATTTATCAACCCTTCTTGATAAACATTTTTATTTAATAAAATGGAATATGATTTACTATCAGTTACCCATGATAAAGAGGTTTCTGCGTTACCATGTTCATCTTGCTTTACAATAATGATACCAGGATTACCATTGATATGAATATTAATAGCATCTCTGTCCATTATCACGCCACTACTTTCATCTGAAAAATCCCATTCATCAATAATCAAAATACCAAACTCTGGATTTTTTACAATTCGAGTCAGAGAGTCCCAACCCTTACCTTTAATAAAGTTACCACTAGAGGACTCTAAAACCAAACTCTTTTCACTAGTAATGATCGAGGTTAAGTCTGCCTTTTTGAATGAGTTAACATTTGATATTTTATTTGGAACTATAGCTGATAAAGTTGCTCTATCCGATAAAGCTTGTTTTAAAAGCAGGCTTCTCATTTTAGAAATTTTAAAGTCAGAATCATGCTGAATATATTCAGCAATTAATTTGTTAAAATCCCTAATTTCTGAAGAGTCGACTTCAACATAACCAAAGTTATTCGTACTCTCGATAGCATTCAAATAAGACTTACTTTCATTTTTATTAGCTATACTCATTTCCTCTTTTGAAAATGAGTATATGGAAACACCATTGGGTTCATTTATTGATTTCTGGCTCTTTTCATTTAGGAAAGGGTTATTCTCATCTACAATAATTGGTGGTTCAGCAAAAGTGAGTCCACTACTAATAAATAAGCCACTAAAAACAATATTTCTTATTGAAGTATTCATTTACTATTTTTCCTTTTAAAATTCACTTAAATTGCAATCAATCGCGTAAGAATTCTTGTAGTGGTACTGACCTGGTGATTTACCCCACCAATGCTTGCCTCTGACTTCGTATTTTCCGGTTAAGCCTAAAGCACCATGACTATCAGATGCAATGGAGTGCCATTGAACTTCCCAGTTATCTCCTGCAATTAAATTATGAGCACTATCTCGATTTTCACCAAATCTTAAATGCCATGAACTAGTTGCTCTAGAGGATTGAGGCCAGCCCCAAGTAAGGCTTTCCCAACCAACTTCAGCAATGGGAACATAGCAATTAGAACGACTAAAGGCAGATACAGCAGCTTGAGATGGAACGGCATAAATTCCCACAAGAAAAAGTGGAAATAAAAATTTTTTATTAAATTTCATTAAAACTCCTTTTAAATTAATCAACCTAAAGTATACATAAAAGGAACTATCCAGCAACAAAAAATTAAAACAAGAGATCGTAAAATAAGCAATTGAACATTTTTAATAT
>NZ_JBQSVO010000206.1:0-2351 GCF_052376275.1 Pseudoalteromonas sp. AOP7-A1-14
AAGCGATTAGGTGCGACAAGAAGTCGCTTTGTTTACTGTTGAACTTTGATTCAACCCTTCGTATTGCCGAAGGTTTCCTATTTCGATATGCGTCACTAGCAATGGTGGGGTGTGAAGCTCGAAAGACAATGTAGCCTTAAGTTCAATAGTGATGTTGAACAAACTGCAAGCATCATGCGGTTGGGCCCTAGGAATTAATGGTATGTGTAATTAACTGAACAGTTGTAACTGTCGTCATTGTAAACAAGCTAAAGATGCTGACAAGCTTGAACCAAAAGGTGTGGTGGACAAGTTAACATGCTCTAGTCTCATGTTACGCAATTTAATGTGCCCCCGGCGGATTGACTGACACTAACCCATTATGTGAATAAAGCGGAACTTGGTAAGCCCGTATGCTCCCTCGTTGAGGTAGTTTCTTCGTAAGAATGAATGACGGGCATGCGGGTAAAGGACGATGGAGAAAGCGAATGCCTTGCTGTAATGGCAAAGATAGATGTATTGAACGTGACATCATGCGAAAGCATAGCCCACTTCCATCGAGTGGTTAATCACAAGAAATTTGTAATAAGATTTTAGCTTAGGAATGCAAATGAATTGCTCTTATGAACAATGTGCACCTATAAACGAAGCGCAATGCTGGTCTAACATCGATTGGAAGGCTGCAAAGCGCTACGTAGGATCATTGCAAGCGCGTATTGTGAAAGCAGTAAAGCAAGGGAGAAAAGGGAAAGTTAAAAGCCTGCAATGGTTATTGACTCATTCCTTTTATGCGAAAGCCCTTGCGGTTAAACAAGTAACGGAGAACAAAGGGCGTAAAACGTCTGGTGTTGATGGCGAAACATGGCAAAGTGCTACTAAAAAATGGCGAGCAATCTCATCGCTCAAACGCTCTGGATACAAGGCAAGTCCATTAAGGCGAGTCTTTATTCCAAAGTCGAATGGGCAGAAAAGACCTCTCGGTATCCCCACAATGCTGGATCGTGGGATGCAAGCACTATATTTGCTAGCCGTTGAGCCAGAAGTGGAGACAAACAGTGACGGCAATTCTTTTGGTTTTCGAAAACAAAGGTCTTGTGCTGATGCGATCGAACAATGCTTCAAAGTATTGTGTCGCAAACGTGCGGGAGAATGGGTGCTTGATGCGGACATTAAAGGTTGCTTCGATAATATCAGCCATGAGTGGATGCTAAAGCACTTAAACATCGACAAACCAATCCTTTCACAGTGGCTGAATGCTGGCTTTATGGAGTCTGGTAAGGTATATCCAACACTTGCAGGAACACCGCAAGGAGGAATAATCTCGCCGACGTTAATGAATATGGTATTGAATCAACTGCAAGGAACAATTGAAGAAGCTTCTGGTGTTAAAAGAGGTAAGCACCGTGAAATTCGTTCTAATGTTAAGAGAGTCTCTGTAATCAGATATGCCGATGATTTTGTTGTAACGGCTCATTCTCAAGCGTTTTTGGTAGATACAATATTGCCTTGTATTAATGAATTTATGTCCCAACGTGGTTTGGCATTATCGCCAGAAAAAACGCACGTTAGGCATATATCAGAGGGTTTTGATTTTCTTGGTCAAAATCTCAGAAAGTATAATGGCAAATTATTGGTCAAACCCAGTAGCAAAAGCGTTCTACATCTGATGAATAAGTTGAGACTTACGATCACCAAATATCGCTCTAGTCGACAAGACAGGCTAATCTTTCAGCTTAATCCAATATTAAGAGGTTGGTGCAATTATCACCGACACAGTGTCGCAAAGGAAGTATTTTGCAAGATTGACTCTGATATATGGTTGCTACTCTGGAAATGGGCATGTCGTAGACATCCTAGAAAAGGAAAATACTGGATTAGGGCTAGATACTTCCACTCTGTTGGGCCGCGTAATTGGACATTCTGCACCGGTGATAAACAAATAGGCTTATTTCGGTTAGCAGCAATGCCGATTGTGCGACATCCAAAGATCAATTCCGATGCAAACCCTTACGATCCGACACATGAAACTTACTTTGAATCTCGGCTTGATGTGTTAGTAAATTCTCGCAACAAAGAACGTCTGCATAGATTATTATCACGTCAAAATGGTGAGTGTTTGTATTGCAAAGAAAAAATAACGGCTAAAACTGGTTGGAATATTCACCGCCTAGTACCTTTATACTTAGGTGGTGATAATAAAGCGAGTAATACCGTGGTTGTTCATCCTTATTGCCATAACAGCATTCATAGGAGTCAAAATACTGCTGCGCCATCCTACATGGCGTTATAACGACTTGAGCGGTATGCGGGGAAACTCGCACGTACCGTTCTTAGAGGGCTGGGCTCGAGTAATCGGGTCTGGCTACTCGACA
>NZ_JBQSVO010000207.1:0-2345 GCF_052376275.1 Pseudoalteromonas sp. AOP7-A1-14
GTGAATAAAACCAAATTAACAACAAGTAGTAAAGTAATAGGCAAGGCAAAGCCAGGTAAGTTCAACTTAATTGGAGAAAATTATGGGTTTTCTAGTAAGGGCATTAGCATTTTTTCTAGTCCGTTAAGCTTTACTTCGTAGATCATTGCTAATTGGGTACCTAAATGCCCATCGGGAAAACCTTGCCGCTTAAACCAGACTAAATAAGGTTCGGGTAATAAAAGTAAGGGACGCCCTGCATATTTTCCAAATGGCATCTTGGTATTAATAGCTGTTTTTAATTGCTGGGTATCCATGCTTTACTTTTTTAGAGTTGAGTGAGCCGCAGTTTAATATAGTTAGTGAAAAGAAAATAGGTTATACGGGCAGGAATAGCCTATTTATAGTAGGCGCTGACCCTTAAACCCTGATTTGATTAAACACTAATTGATTAAAAGTGAGCAATACGATCGGTGCGTTGCTTTCACGTAATGTTTTATGAATAGGTTTACAATAAGTAATAAAAGGGAAGGGCTAAGTTTAAGCTTTGAAAATTAAATGTAGGTGGTTATCAGTCCCTTTAATAATAACCACCTATTACATTATGGAAGTAATTTTTGCTTTACGTGCTCAGCAAAACCACTACCGGCTTCTAAGTAGAAGTTGTAGGTAAAGTTCACGCCCATTTCCTCTAGTTCTTTTTGCTGATCAGGGTAGTTGGCAATGGCCGTTACTTGGCCTTTATATCCTGAGGCCTTAAGTTGCTCTAGGGCGAATATATTCTGCATGTGTTTAGGCATTGCTAACATGACCATTTCGACGTGAGAGTGATTAACACGTTGCCAAAAGTCAGGATCGGTTGCATCGGCTATTAATACTTTGCGACCGCGCTTGATATGTTTATCGACTACTTCCCGCTTTATATCAATACCAGCTACAATACCAGGGTGTGTGGCGTTAATTGTTTCATAGGCACCGGTACCAATTCGGCCCATACCAAAAACAACTATTTTAGTATAATTAAGATTAACCGGTTGCTCTTCAGCTAAGCTAGTGTCGCTTTCAAAGGGTAATAACCAACGCTCTATCTTGACGTAAGCTTCGTTAGAATATTTATTTAAGGGTGAAGCGATAACAAAAGTGATAGAGACAGCAATGGCCATCACCGCCAACCATTCAGAGGTGATCATTCCACTACTTGCTGCGACCATACAAACAATTAAGCCAAACTCACTGTAATTAGATAGGCTAAACGCATTAAGTAATGAAGTGCGTGCACGTAATTTAAACATGTTTGTTAGCACATAGTAGAGAATAACCTTCAAAGGTAATAACGCAACGAGAATGAGTGCAATAAGTAATGAATTTATAGTGAGATCAGCGCCAAGGCCAATAGTTAAGAAAAAGCCCACGAGTAGTACGTCTTTTAAACTGAGTAATGACTTTGCAAGCTCACTGGCTTTTTTATGTGGGGCGAATATCATACCAATGATAAGCGCGCCCAAATCACCTTTAAGGCCAACAAACTCGAATGCTTGATAGCCTGCAACTAACGCAAAAAAGAAACCAAATAAAGGGAGTAGCTCACCATATTTTGAGCGATCTAAAACCCAAAACATCATAGGTCGTAATAACGGTAATAAGGCAAACAACAACAGTGCCCAGGGACTTGGTACTTTCCCCGTGCTTATTACTAAAAATACTACGGCAAAGATATCTTGCATTACCAAAATACCAATAGAGACTTTACCGTGTAAGCTTGCCATTTCACCTCGTTCTTCAAACACTTTTACCGCAAATACGGTGCTTGAAAAACTAAAAGCAAAACCAACCAGCAATGCACTTTGCCAAGTTAATCCATTAAATAACGGCACTGTCATTGCGCCAAGTACTAACATTAAGGAACAAAATAAAGCACTACAGAGAATAATATGTAACGAAGCTGGCGCCCATACATAAGGTTTTATTAGGTTACTTACCTTAAGCTTTAAACCGATACTAAATAATAGCAGTACAACGCCTAGGCTAGCGATACTATTGAGTAGTTCAGTTGTTTTGTAGCCCATTAAATTAAGTGCAAACCCGGCAAGTAAAAAGCCGATTAAAGGAGGAAGCTTTAATTGATAAACAGCGAAGCCAAAGATAAATGCTGTAGCGAAATATAATAATTCCATAATGTTTCGTGTTACCTCACCAAGAGTTTTAGTGTAGCTAAATATCAACTGCATGGAAATTAATTAGCGCTCTTAACACATAATAAATGTAGTTGTCGCTTTTTCTCGCGTAAAAAATAGCCACTCAGTACATTTTTATTAGCGAAAAATGCAAAAGCGTTATTTTTTCACTGACATTGGCTTTTAAATGTC
>NZ_JBQSVO010000208.1:0-2283 GCF_052376275.1 Pseudoalteromonas sp. AOP7-A1-14
TATGGTGTGCCCGGAGTTCAGCACTAGCAAGGAATGCTTTAATGAACCACGAGTCTATCTGAAATACATGAGCAATACGGTAGGAGCCAAATTGTTTATGGCACTATCTGGTTGTGCAGATAGTTGAGTCTGAGCGGCAGTGACTTATCGTATGCTGATAAGGTGATGGAACTCGCTGACAACGGGGAGTGAGGCGAATTCGTTACGCCAAGATGCTCTTCTAGACTAAGTATTGGACGGATGAAGTACATGAACCGATTAACCCGCATCTATGGGCTGAAACGTCGCCATTGCCTACACGAATTAACAGGCAATATGATGCTGCAATAATACTAAATGTATGAGTATTATTGCCGACTTGATAAATCACACGTAGGTATTTATCAATGGATAAACGCTAAATCACAATTCAGCGTTTAAGTATTATCACCTTACAGCACGATAAGGTTAAAGACTGCGATCGGCATCCACCCCAATATGTTCGAGTTCAGATAGGTAAACCGGGGAAGGTTTGTTTGAATGCTAAGGGAGCACGACCCCGATGACAAACAAGCTGGCGGAGCGTTCGTAGTAGTCTGAGATGGGGAAAGCCCATTACATGGCGAAGGGGCGCAGTTTAATTGATTTGCGCAAGCAAATTACCTGACCTTAATGAGGTGAAGACCTTTGATAATCAGCGAACTGCAACGTAAATTAGCAACATGGACAGCAACCGATAAAGCGCGTCGCGTTAATCGATTACTGCGCCTTATCAGTCACCCACAATGGCTTTGCCAAGCGGCTGAAGTAACGCTTTCTTCAAAAGGTGCCAAAACACCTGGCGTTGATGGAATAACTAAAATTCACTTACAGGATAAGCTGACTGATTACTTAGATGGGATCAGAAATGATTTACTCTCGGGTAATTATCAACCAATGCCTGCCAGACGAATTTATATTCCTAAAGCGAATGGAAAGCAACGCCCTTTAGGCATACCCACCTTAAGAGACAGAATAGTGCAACGTGCCATGCTCATGGCAATGGAGCCGATATGGGAAAATGATTTTCATTCACTATCCTATGGTTTTAGACCTGAACGCAGTGTCCATCACGCCATTAGAACTGTTAAGTTACAAATGACAGGCTCAAGTGAACCACGTGGGCGCTGGGTAATTGAAGGGGATTTATCAAGTTATTTTGATACAGTCCACCATCAATTACTGATGACATGTGTGCGTAAGCGTATCAATTGTCGACGATTTAATGAATTGCTCTGGCGGTTCATCAAAGCAGGACATATTGAACGTAATCTATTCTGTGCAACAAGCGAAGGCGTACCACAAGGTGGTGTCATTTCTCCATTATTGTCAAATATCATGCTCAACGAATTTGATCAGTATTTGGATAAATGCTACTTGAGCAAGAAAGCACGTAAAGATCGCTGGTACTGGAATCGTACAATCCAAGATAAGCGTACCATTGCACTAGAGGAAAATAGACAATGGAAACCTGGGGTTGCTTATTGTCGTTATGCCGATGACTTTCTTGTGATTGTCAAAGGTAACAAACAACAAGCAGAAGCCATTCGTGATCAGTGTCGAAATTTTCTTGAAGGTAAACTTAAACTCACACTTAACATGGAGAAAACCCATATTACGCATGTGAATGATGGATTTATCTTCCTTGGTCATAGGATCATAAGGAAACGTGGTCCTAAAGGGAATATGCGTGTGGTGTCTGGTATTCCACATGGTAAGGCTAAAGCATTTTCTCATTCCTTGAGCCAAGCTTTATCCAGTGATCACAGTTGTAGCAAGATAGACAAAGTTGAACAACTCAGCCGCAAGCTTAAAGGCTGGGCGCAATTTTATCGTCATACTGATTATACCGCTAAAGTTTACAGTAAAATTGATCGTATAGTTTTCTGGAAATTAGCAAAATGGCTAGCGCGGAAATATCGTTGCTCCGTTAAGTCATTAATGATGAAGTGGATAAAACGACCGACGCCAAATCAGGCCAAGACTTGGGTATTATTTGGTAAAAGCAATCGAGGTAATTTATGTAGCGCTTCACTATATCGACTGGTGAGCAGTCCTAAGTTGCCCTTCCGTTGGCGATTACCTGAATCAAACCCTTATCTTAGAGATGAAATGAGAAATACTGTCACATCTCGCTACAGCGATGTTGTAATGGCTGTAAGCCACAATTAAGCGGAGAGCTGTATGCGCTGAAAGGTGCACGTACGGTTCGGAGAGGAGAGGCAGAAAAAATAGTTCGACTACGTTCTGCCTCTTACTCTACTT
>NZ_JBQSVO010000209.1:0-2242 GCF_052376275.1 Pseudoalteromonas sp. AOP7-A1-14
GCGTATATTTGCTTTTGTTCTAAAACTGTTTTATCGGGAAATAAGTCATTAACAATATCTGGCCACAGCACACTAAGTGCTTGGCGGTCTATGTAGTTTATTATGGTGGCAAGTGCAATTAATGCTATTACCCACCAACGTAAGCCTTTAAGTTTCATAATTAATCCTTAAGGAAATCTTCTCGCATAGGACTAAAGGTATCAATTAAAATACCGCCAGTTGGACAGGTTGCACCATGATCAGCGTGTGGAGGCATAAAGCAGCTATCACCGGCTTTTAGCACTTTAGTTACGCCATCAATATTAAAATGAAATTCACCTTCAACAACATAGGTAACTTGAGAATGACGATGCGCGTGGTTGTAACCAATCGCACCTTCACTGAACCAAATTTTTACTGCCATTAACTCTTCGTTATAGCCTAGCATTTGACGTTTTAAACCATTACCTAAATCTTCAATTTCAGCTTCATTGCCAAATGAAAAGTGCGCACTTTGCTTTTGCATCTAAATTACTCCTAATCATTATTCATTTAATAAACAGCGCATTGGCCTTTTAAATAAATATTTTATTTTTATGTAAATGTTCACTTGCTCAGCTAACTGCGCGTCACCCATCAATAGGAACTTAACCACCTAACCTTTAAGGCTGGTAATGCCAACTGCGTGGCTTAAGATCATTAGGCTCATCACGCCAGTAACCTACTAAAATATATAAATATAATGGTTAATTACTTATACGATAAATTAGGTTAATATTTTAATAACCTGATAAAATAGTAATTATTATCGTTAAGAAAAACCAAGTTAAGCTATTATTAGCGCTTAAAAACAAGTACTTCATGATAAAAAGATGAGTAACCTGAATTAAGCGCTGTATTACACGGTACTGATATTATTTTTCTAATGTGCGGAAATAATCAAAAATTTCTGGCACGTTACCTTTACCCATACCTGCGTCAAATGCAGCTTGTAAATTAGCAGAAGAACCTTCGGCTATCTTCGACTCTGTACCTAAATCTTCAACCATTTGTAGGAAGTAACCTAAATCTTTGTTTGCATTAGCAATTGAAAAACCAAGGTCGCTTACATTATCAACAGCATAGTTTTTACAAAACTTCATAAATGGAGAGCTAGAAGGGCCCGTAGACATAATATCGAAAAGCTGCTGACGATCTACACCAGCACGGTCTGCTACTGAAAATGCCTGAGACATAGCACATACTGTTGTCATACCCATAAAGTTATTGATTAACTTCGTTGTATGGCCAGCACCCAACTCACCAAGATGGAATATATTCTCACCTTGCTCGTCTAAAACAGGTTTAACTTTATTGAACGTTTCAATATCACCTGCCGCCATAATATTAAGTAAGCCATCTTTAGCATGAGCTGGAGTTCTGCCTAGCGGTGCATCGATCATACCTACACCCTTCTTAGCTAAATCAGCGCCAATTTTTTGCGTTGATGAAGGAATTGAAGTACCAAAATCAATTAATACTGAACCTTCTTTAATACCTGCAAGAATGCCATCGTCAGCATAAACAAGTTTTTCAACGATAGTTGATGTAGTAAGGCAAAGCATGACAATATCAGCGCCGGCAGCTAACTCTTTCGCATTATCAGCTGACTTTGCTCCTCTGGCAGTACATGTCGCTACAGCCTCTTTATCGAGGTCCATAACAATCAGCTCATAGCCTTTGTTTTGTAAGTTTTCGGCCATATTCCCGCCCATTAAGCCTAAGCCGATGAAACCGATGATAGGTTTTGACATGTTTAACTCCTAGTGTGATAACACTTGTTTGTAAGTAAAAATAACTGCCGTAGAACGCCATTTATTATTAATTAAATAGAGCCACATTTAACTTTACGCTAAATATAACTCTGGTTATATATCGATTCCCTCTAAACCTTACCTTAGAGGTTACCAATTTTCATGCAAAAACATTATTACTATATATCCAATTTGTCAACCAATAACTAACATTTGTAAAGTTAAACATCGCTTCATGTAACTTTAATTTAGAATTTTCATTATCACTCACTCCCCTGCAGCGCACTATAACAAAGGATTTAGTAGGAAATGTCACTCTCTGGTGCATATAATTGCGAAAAGATAACTTATCATAAATATTGGTAATAAAGGTTTGCTGAAACTTAAGCTGTATATATATGTAAGATGAGCCAACACCCTGCAATTCACAGGGTTAGCTTAGGAACTAAGTAAACGTTATAAATTTACTT
>NZ_JBQSVO010000210.1:0-2199 GCF_052376275.1 Pseudoalteromonas sp. AOP7-A1-14
GAGAGTTAAATTTGAGGCAAAGCCAAGCTTTTCAATTACGCTTTGTATTACAATAACTAAGTCACATTGTTGAATATTTAAGTTTGGCTGCTCGCTATCTAAACGTGCATAATCCAGTATTTCTTTAACGAGTGATTCAAGCTCACTGATATCCAGCTGCATATTATCAATGTAATCAAAGGCTTTTTCGTCGCTGACTTTATCTTCCAACATTGCAAGGGCAAACTTAAGCCGTGCCAGTGGCGTTCTAAACTCATGTGAAACTGACGAGGTTAACTCTTTTTGAGCAGTCAATAAGTGCTGAATACGCTGTTGCATCGCACTGAGAGTGTCGGTAATGGGTAAGAAAAATGATTTAGATGATGCGCTTGACTCAAAACCTTGTGAGCCATCAACAGCTTCACACGCCAAACGCAGCTTTTCAAAGTCACGCCATAGTAAAAAGCTCCAAAGACCTATAGGTAACCCAACGACGCTCAATAGCAATAAATAAGGCCATACCGATGAAAACGCCGGAGCTGAGACTTCTATCGGGCCAACTTTTAATAATTCGTTATCGTTTAATTTTATATACCAAATAGCATCTTTCTGGCTATCAAATAAGTAAATATAGTGACGATTTTCAAGCTCTGTTTGTTGTAAGGTTGGTAACATCAAATCATTACTAGCAAGTAGTTCACTGTTGTAATGCTGAGTTATTTTTTCAAGGCCTGCGGGGGTTTGGGAAAGTAACCAAAGAGATTGGCCAAATTCATTATCAAGCGCCATTTGTTGCTGGGTATCTTCATAAGGCCAAAGTTGCTCAATGGCCCCGCTAACTAAAACAAGTGAAACAATAATATACAAATATAAACTTGCGAATAACTTCCCCATTAATAGTTACATATCCCAAGCATCAGAGACAAACAAGTAGCCTTGACCCCATACTGTTTTGATTCGATACGGTTTATCACTATTATCACCAAGCTTTTTACGAATGCGTGAAACACGTACATCAACAGTACGATCTAGCCCGTCGTATTGGCGACCAATCATATGCTGGTGAACATGTTCACGACTCAATACATCACCAGCATTTGACGCAAGTAGCCATAGCAATTCAAATTCGTGGGAAGTGAGTGTTATTTCGTTACTTTTAAGCTTTACAATGCGGCTGGTTTTATCAATATTTAAATCGCCAAATGTTAGCTCTTCAGGAGCTTTCACGGTTGCTTGACCACGGCGTAATAAGGCGTTAATGCGTGCTAATAACATTCTTGGCTCTGCAGGTTTTATCACATAATCATCTGCACCAAGCTCTAAGCCAATTACTTGGTCAAAGTCTTCACCTTTGGCTGTTAACATTAAAATAGGCAGGCTGAATTTGTCGCGCACCTGACGGCAAACACTAAAACCGTCTTTACCTGGCAGCATCACATCAAGGATCATTAAGTCAACATTATGGTTTTCAAGGTAGGTAAACACTTCATCGCCACGGTCAAGAACCGCCACTTCAAGGCCATTATTTTCAAGATAATCTTTGGTTAATTGTTGTAACCCTAAATCATCTTCGACAAGTAAAATCTGTGCCATTTGCAGCTCCTAGATTAAAAAAAGCTCCACGGTGAACGCAATCGTCTTCTGGTAGTTTTGGCTTGGGTGCTTTGCACTTCAATACGCGCCGTTGCTAGTAGATCGCCCGTGTGAGGATTGATAAGGGAGTATAAGGTCTCAACCTGAACACGCGCTTTATAATTCAAGCGCCCTAACTGCGCCTGTTGCCAGCAAAAAAGCTGTTCACTATCTTGGTATAAACACACATCTAACGGCTCGGCTATTTTCCAATCAAAATTCAGCTCAAGATCGCAAAAATCTTGCTGATCAGAAATCACACACACTTTAGGGGTAAC
Source organism: Pseudoalteromonas sp. AOP7-A1-14 (assembly GCF_052376275.1). Taxonomy (NCBI): domain Bacteria; kingdom Pseudomonadati; phylum Pseudomonadota; class Gammaproteobacteria; order Alteromonadales; family Pseudoalteromonadaceae; genus Pseudoalteromonas; species Pseudoalteromonas sp. AOP7-A1-14. Next base: position 1,890 of record NZ_JBQSVO010000210.1, read on the forward strand.
ATTAAGTGAAGCTGCTTTAGATACGCCAAAATTTGGCCATACCAATAAACATCCTACTACTAGAATTAAAAGAAAATGCTTCATATTAGAAAATATGATCGAATCCTATAAAGGCAGTCATCGAGTACGTTTTATTAAATAAAGGACTATCCGCTACTTCTGAATAATCGTAGTAGCCAACATTAAAACGCAATGAGTTCGCTTTGCTTAGCGCATAACGAGCATCGATTTTAGCATAAGGTTGCCAGCTACTGCCAACCCCAAATGCACCATTTTGACTCTCTTTTTCAGACAAACCATAGAAATAAGC
>NZ_JBQSVO010000211.1:0-2180 GCF_052376275.1 Pseudoalteromonas sp. AOP7-A1-14
AAATATTGTTGAAGGCAAGATTCCAATTATGTCTTACACTGCTTTTAATAAAAGAATCAAAGCAATCCCCCCATACGCGGTCGCTGTAGCCAGACACGGAAAGTTTAAGGCAGACCAATGGTTTGCTTACTGTGCTGCTCATGTACCTCCTACAAGAATATTAGAGCGTGTAGAGATTGATCATACACCACTTGATTTAATTCTACTTGATGATGAGTTACTTATCCCCATAGGAAGGCCTTATCTAACATTACTTATTGATGTATTTAGTGGCTGTGTTCTTGGTTTTCATCTAAGTTATAAATCTCCTTCGTATGTATCTGCAGCGAAGGCTATTACTCACGCAATTAATCCAAAATCACTTGATGCTCTGAATATACAACTACAAAATAATTGGCCTTGCTTTGGTAAGTTTGAAAACTTAGTAGTAGATAATGGTGCTGAGTTTTGGTCTAAAAATTTAGAGCATGCTTGTCAATCAACAGGAATAAATATTCAATATAACCCTGTACGCAAGCCTTGGCTCAAACCATTTATAGAGCGCTTTTTTGGAGTGATGAATCAATATTTCTTACCTGAAGTTCCAGGTAAAACATTTTCAAACATATTAGAAAAAGAAGAATATAAACCCGAAAAAGATGCAATTATGCGCTTTTCAACTTTTGTAGAAGAGTTTCACCGCTGGATTGTAGATGTATACCATCAAGATAGTAATTCACGTGAAACTCGTATCCCAATTAAGCGATGGCAACAAGGATTTGATGTTTATCCCCCATTGACTATGAATGAAGAGGAGGAAACGCGTTTTTCAATGTTAATGCGAATATCAGACTCAAGAACATTATCGAGAAATGGTATCAAATATCAAGAACTAATGTATGACTCTACGGCCTTAGCTGATTACCGTAAGCATTACCCGCAAACAAAAGAAAGCGTAAAAAAAATCATTAAAGTAGATCCAGATGACATTTCAAAAATTTATGTTTATTTAGAAGAGCTGGAAAGTTACCTTGAAGTACCGTGTACAGACCCTACCGGCTATACGGACGGGTTAAGTATCTATGAACATAAAACAATAAAAAAAATTAACAGGGAAATCATTCGGGAGTCTAAAGATAGTTTGGGTTTAGCTAAAGCACGCATGGCTATTCATGAGCGAGTAAGACAAGAGCAAGAAGCTTTCATTGAATCAAAAACTAAAGCAAAAATTACAACTGTCAAAAAGCAAGCTCAAATAGCTGATGTAAGCAATACAGGAACGGGCACTATTAAGGTTTCTGAAGAAAGTGCAGCCCCTGTACAAAAAAATATAAGTAACGATATTTTTGATGATTGGGATGATGACTTAGAGGCATTTGAATGAATGCCTTAACAGAATTGCAGATCGAACAGTTGCGCAACTTTAGCGATTGCATTGTTATGCACTCTCAAATCAAAACAATTTTTAATGACTTTGATGAGCTGAGATTAAACCGTATATTTCAGTCAGACCAGCAGTGTATGCTATTAATTGGTGATACAGGCGTAGGAAAAAGCCATACCATTAATCACTACAAAAAAAGAGTTCTAGCTACACAGAATTATAGCCGAAATACTATGCCAGTCTTAATAAGTCGTATATCTAGGGGGAAAGGCTTAGATGCAACTTTAATCCAAATGCTGGCAGATCTGGAGCTATTTGGAAGTAGCCAAATTAAAAAGCGAGGCTACAAAACAGACCTAACTAAAAAACTTGTAGAAAGCTTAATTAAAGCTCAAGTTGAGTTACTCATCATTAATGAGTTTCAGGAGTTAATAGAGTTTAAAAGCGTACAAGAACGCCAGCAAATCGCAAATGGGTTAAAGTTTATTAGTGAAGAAGCCAAAGTGCCAATAGTACTGGTTGGTATGCCTTGGGCTGCAAAAATAGCTGAAGAACCTCAATGGGCTTCTCGCTTAGTTAGAAAAAGAAAACTTGAATACTTTAGCTTAAAGAACGACATTAAGTACTTTCGCCAATATTTAATGGGCCTAGCGAAGAAAATGCCATTTGATGAGCCTCCTAAGCTTGAAAGTAAAAATACCACAATAGCGTTGTTTGCTGCATGTCGAGGTGAGAATCGAGCTCTTAAACATCTACTGTTGGAGGCTTTAAAATTAGCATTGAGTTGTAACGAGTATCTTGAAAATAAACATTTTAT
>NZ_JBQSVO010000212.1:0-2035 GCF_052376275.1 Pseudoalteromonas sp. AOP7-A1-14
TCATTAGTCAACGCAATTGTGCCATTTTTCACATCATTTGTTATGACTGGCGTCGCATTAATTAGGGTCGGATACATATAACTATACTGGCTATCTTCATGTATCTGTGCTGTAACAATTTTAATTTCTGTTTTGTCATCATTACTACTTCCACAACCTGCAAGTATCAAAGATATTGCAAGTAAAGATAATTTATACTTCATTTAACTTCCCAAATGATAATGATAATAGATATCAATTGTATTGCAGCCATGTATAATATTCAACTCCTATTCAGTTTTAAAAAATCATAAATTCCATAATGAAAAATAACCACTTAGTTACCCTGTTGCTAAAAGGCATAAGTAATACTAAATATAAAAAGTTCAAAGAATCATCAATAAAAACTTTGATGAGGCTTTCATCTATTCAGTGTATTAATCATTTAAAGGCTGTCTTCTGGGTATTGTTACTACAAATATTTATATATAGCTCAATTGTTAATGCCTCTAGTAAAAAAACACAGGAATTAAGGCATCAATATTCATTGCAACAGGAAAAGTGGCCAGAAGCAGAAACCACCCATAAAATCCGAGTAGATTATTTAAGCCCCCTGAGAAAAGGCAACGTGAATAGTGCATTGAGCCTGTTAGGAGAAAAACTTTTTTTTGATCCGCAATTATCCCGAAATGGAACTGTTAGTTGTTCTAGCTGCCATGAGAGCAGGCTGTGTTTTCAAGATAGTCGCCCAAAAGCAATCGGAATTAATGGAAAAATAGGTTTAAGAAACACCCTATCTATTATTGGTGTAGAACATTGGAATAGCTTTTTTTGGGATGGTCGAGCTAAAAATGCAATTCAACAAGCTTTAATGCCTATATCAAACCCATTAGAAATGGACTTAGAGCTAGAAATTGCTCTCAGTAGAGTAAATAATGATAAGACATATCAAGCTTTTATTAGGAAAGTATTTAACAAGAACGATATTACTTTGACTGAAATGGCCTTTGCCATTGTCGAATTTGAAAAAACCTTTCCAGCGCCTAATACTCTATATCAGCAATTCATAACTCAAGTACAGGAAAACCCAAAACAAGCTGTAGGAATGTTAAATGACGAGCAATTAAGTGGGCTTCATATATTTAGAACAAAAGCGAAATGTATGACCTGCCATAATGGGGCTCTTTTAAGTGATAGCAATTTCCATATTACGGGATTACATGCTTATGGACGCGTAATGCAAGATCTAGGGCGTTATGATTTTACCAAGAAGCCAAGTGACATTGGTAAGTTTAGAACGCCAAGCTTATTAGGTTTAGAAAGAACAGCTCCTTGGATGCATAACGGTATTTTCAATAACTTAAAAGGTATTATTAATTTTTATAACATGGGGGGTGCTAGACCTAAGCCAGGTAAAAAATATAAAGATGATCCTAATTTCCCTAAAACATCAGAGCTGCTAATACCTTTAGGATTAACTAAGGATGAACGAAATCAATTAGTAGAGTTTTTAAAAATATTATAATATCCCATAATCTCGAAACAGGCATAATGAGGTTTCGATGATGCTGTACAGGTGAGCAGATATAGCCTAACAAGTGTAGTCTAAGCGGGACGGTATAGTTTAAACGGGCAGTTACACAGAATCCGTTACAGGCTCATTGAATTCTGCCAACACCATAATGTCGCTATTACGACTTATTATAAACAACGTGCTTTACTGGCAAAAGACCAGCCTAATTCCACCTTGCCAGTGCACACGCAGTGCCTTACATCATCACGTTTTGTCCAGGTAAAACAAACTACTGAAGTCTGCCCGCAAACTCGTCAAAATACGCTGCAGTTTGATACGCTAACCGGCCAACTCACGTTTCCTATCGATTTAGCGACGGCCGATGCCGTTGATTTTCGAAAATCAATTAATGGTCTGGCGGCGTTGGTGGAAGCAGAGCTTGAACTACCCGTGCTCAGTGGTGCGCTATTTGTGTTTTGTAATAAAGGCCGTGACAAACTCAAACTGCTTTACTGGGATAGCACCGGTTTTGCACTGTGGTAT
>NZ_JBQSVO010000213.1:0-1999 GCF_052376275.1 Pseudoalteromonas sp. AOP7-A1-14
GTTTGGTGTCAATTCATCTTAATCTTTAGCTGCGTTTACTAATTGTCCCAATTAAAAATGGAGAAATATCATGGCAGAAGAAATTAATGAATTAAAGCAGCAACCTCAATCAGAGCGCCAAATGTACTCAAGACCTGTTTTTCGTCAAAATATGATTGTAAATAGTCTTCAAGCGCAGAGAGTTATGGCACGTAGCTTTGATCGTGTATCGAATGCTTTATTTTCACTCGATGTAATACTTCGTATTATAGGTGACTTGAAAGAAATCGACCAAGTTGAGGAAGTTATTCACGGCCATATAGATAAAGTCGCTGAAGACATGAAGAAAGCACTAGATCAGTTATCTAAAGTAATGGCTGATAATGGCATTGAAGATACTCCTGGTTATAGCGGCCCTGTTACATACCCTATAGAGATCACATCACCACAGGTTGCACAGTTTGCGCACCTTATTAGAAGCCTAGATAAGCTGATGAGCATAGTTGACACTCTTTGGTTGAATACAGTGCTAACTAGCCAGCAGCGTTCTGATGCAACATATGAGTGGCAGCAGCGTTTAATTAAGCTTGCGGGTCGCATTATAGGCATGGAAAAGCGGGCTCGCATTTCAGCTCACTCTAAAGGTAAAGATGAAGAAGTTGCAGAAGCAGCTCCTGAACAAGAAACAAATGACGTAGAGCTATCAAGTGAAGCTGAATCCACCAGTCAGACTTCAACAAACAAGCAAGAAGAAGTCTCAGCGTAAAAAGTTAAAATAATACAGCCACCCCAACCAGAAACCCCTTTCAACCAAGGGGTTTTATTTATTCACTTCCCCTGGTTGCATTTTTTTTTACTGTGATAATATTGAAGTAATTAAAAAATAACCTTTAAGATCATCTTATAAAATAAAGCGGAGCTATATAGTATGAGTACATTTAAAACCCTAGCAGCCTTTCTAGCTGTATCTGCATTATCTGGTTGTGCTACATCAACAACACCTATGGAGTATATGAACAACCATAGCGAAGCTTATAACATTGCTCATGCCGGTGGTTTAGTAACTGATATAAAGGATACTTACGTTCCTGCGGATAGCGTTGGCTCTATCACTGAATCAATGCTTAACCTAGGTTTTGTTGCTGGTGGATATGGTAGCCCCCAACTAGGAATGACTAACTGGCAAACTGCTGGGGTTCATCTTCTGGGGAATTTGCTTGAGCCTGACTCTCATGGGGCAAGAAATAGTCTTATAGCATGGATGCCAGCTTCAGAAGCTAGTTCGACTGAAGAAGCTCAAGAAAAATTTCTTTCACATGTGAAAGTTTCTATTGAAAAAGTCATGGTTGAATTAGGTCTTAAACATGAAACCATTTACGATCAAAATGGGAAGCTATCTATTTACTTTATAAAAGATGAATGGAACTGCCCGGAGTATTCCCATGGTATTACAGATATTTCAGACTTGTGTGAAGTTAGCGTGGAGACTTATGAGCCGTACCAGGCAATTTCTCCATCATTCATCAGTGGTATTGAATCTGAGAGCTATATTTTTTCACCCAACGATGGGCGAGATTTTCATAATTTAAACTTAATTACCAATAAAAAAAGTAGTGTTCCAGAAGATGAAATTTACACGAGCATTAGTGAAGAGCTTTCAAGTTGGACTTATATTTATATTGCACCCAAAAAAGTAAAAATGAAAAATGGCGAAACAATAAACTACCCGTACATTTTAAATAAAGGTCAAAAAAAGTTATTTATAACCCCAGAAAAATAAATGCAAAAAAAAGCGGGTCACGACCCGCTTTTTAGTAGTTTAACCTCCCCCGCCTGGGTTTACATTAAATTTATCCATAGCTTCCTTTCTCTTAGCGTCAACATCTATGCCTTCCAATCGCTCTAGGGCGCGTTCATCTGCAGGTAATCTATCACCTTTTATATTAAATATGTTGCCAGAGCCAGTAAGCTCATCCATTGTTAAATCACCGGCTTCAGGGAATTGCCCGTTCTGTTGTAA
>NZ_JBQSVO010000214.1:0-1959 GCF_052376275.1 Pseudoalteromonas sp. AOP7-A1-14
ACGGTATATAGCACACCGTTTCTACCAGACCATTTTGAATCAAAAGCTGGTCGTTTATCTGCTTTGCGTTCTTCAACTTTGGCTATGGTCAACAATTCATGTGCACGAAGCCCCGCAGAGAGTGCTATTTGTGTTGATAATGAATATTTAGACGTTTGGTGCTTACTTATTATTTGTGCTTGCTCTGTGGTGTAGGAGCGTGATTTAATAATTTGCTGATTAATTGATTTAATAACAGGGAGTGCTTGCTTATCTTTAAGTTTGCCGTTTAGCCTCATCATTGCTTGTATAGCTTGGCGTTCCATATCAAGTGATTTCTGACCCACTATTTCTTTTCGGTAATCTAAATAATTGAGTGCTTGCTCGATGGTCATTGCCTGAACACCATTAATGCCAATATCTTTAGCCCATGAAGCAACAGTGTTAAGTGATTGCTCGTAATTTCTGGCTGTACCAAGAGACTTTATAAGCTTACTTTTTGTAAGCCCCTTTATGACATTGTGTGCCTGAGTTTTTGGTTTCGCAAATTTAGCCATGTTTTTTAATCCATCTTTGAATTGTTGACCAATGAGCATTTATACCTTTGCGCTTTAGCCAGCGCTGAAGCTCGACAATGTTAGAACCTTGCTTGTAAATTTCTATTAGCTCGAATTTATGTTTATCAAGCTTAGATGTTTTTTTACGGCTTCCAGCGATTAACTTACTTTCAAATTTTAGTTTTTGGACTTCGGTTAGTGCATCGAATTTCATGGTATGACTCCAGTCGGATTAAGGTTGTAAGATTGACTGGCAATAAAGCTCAGCGGCACTTAAGCCTATTCGCCCCAGTTCTTCGCACATGCGAAAGGCTCGGACTGATCTCGCCTGATTATTAACCTCATTTATACGTATTGTCAGCAGCTGGAGTGCGCCGTTTTTGGTTGGTTACTACCTTTGAAAAGATAGTATTTATCTCGTTACTACGTGTTGAAGGCAGCAGAATAGCGCCTGTTTTTTTCTGGCTCGTTAGAGCTTCAGTAGCAATAAGATTATCACTTTAGAAATATTTTTCAATCTGCAAATAAAACCTGCGTATAAGAGTATGAATGTGTTGTCCCCCGCTATGTGTAAGCCGATTTTCGGCTTCGACATAGCGGGGGACAGGGGCGAAGCCCCAATGTTTAAAGAGAGGCTATTGCTCATGATGCCTCTATTAAAATTGGTTTTATTAAAGCTCTACATTATATTGTAGGTATAAAGCTAAAGTTATCATTTACATATAGCAATTTTTACAATGCCTGAATTAGGTTCTCGCTATTAATGTTTTAAAATTGCTTAGGTGCTAGATAAACGATACTTTAATAATTTTTTATTGGTTTAATAATTTACGGAGCGTTTAGTGTTTAATAAAACTAAGTCAATATTAGAGTGTACGGAATCTAGCTTATTAGGTTTTTCTACTAAGAAAAGTTACTTGTCACCAGTTCAAAGGTTGTTTCTTTATCCTCTAGTATATTTGCAAGTAGGATTCGTAGACTTTGTTCGTCCGCTAAAAATGTGGTCGTTATTTAGTTTTGCCATAGCTCTAGCTTTATCTTTTTTAGTCAAAAATTCTATTCTCGACTCTAATAGCTACATTGCGAGCTTAAATATATTTGTATGGTTTTTTTTACTGTTGATTAGCTTTTCTACGCCTAGTTCATATGCTTTTAATGGAGTTACAGAACTAACAGTTAATAACACGGTTATTATTTTATCGGAACATGAAATTAATAGTGTTGATAGTTTAGAGTTGTTGGAGGACAACGTTGATAAAATTGAAGAGCGAATAGATGAAAGAGTTAAGTTTTACAAATGGCTAATCGGGTCTGCTTGGGCTGGGTATATTTTGTTCATAAACTATCAATTTAGGTTAATTAGCATATCTGATATGAAACCAGATGAAAATTTTCTTAATAGCCTTTTTGAAACATCGGTGTC
>NZ_JBQSVO010000215.1:0-1951 GCF_052376275.1 Pseudoalteromonas sp. AOP7-A1-14
GATTCTTGCTTGTGGTCATCAATATGATGCGTCATTAAGAATCTGTTTACTTGCTCTATCGGTTCAAATGTAACTATCTTACCTGACGAATCTCTCCCCACCATATTCAACAGAGTAATTTTTTTTATATGTACAGGTGATACCTTAGAATATTCCACTGACAACTCTCCACAATCATTAACTGAAACCAATGGAGTTCTATAGGAATAGGGCTTTATTTCTGAGGTTCTAATTTCATAGGTAATGTTTGACAAGAGCGCTTACTTAGACAAATTAATAACTACCTATCATTATAATTGATATTCTCACCTTGTAAAGTGTACAGGTAATTATTTTAATTTAAAGTGTATGGGTGTACGTTTAAATCTTCAAACACTAAAATGTCATTTTCATTGGTTATCTGTCGTGAGATTTCGTGTGCAAAGTCGAGCCTTTGTCTTGAGATCTTACCGTGTAATTTATTGATGCGTTGTTTTGTTTTGTGCCAGCGATTTGAGCCTTTATTTCGGCGGGCAAGCTGACGTTGCAATTGATTTAATTTTGCTTTTGATTGCTTTAAAAACTTTGGATTCTCGGCCACGTAGCCGTTCGAGCCAACTACCGTTTGCTTTGAGTTAATGTCAAAACCTGTGATTGTTTTTAAAACGCGAAGCGCTGTTTTGCACTCCACTTCTTGAGTAATACTGCATTCCCATTTACCGTGGCGAAACTGAACAGTTACCGTTTTGATTTTGCTAGCCAGTTCGCGATGTAAAATGATAGGCACTTTACCAACTTTTGGAATACTGATAGTGCCATCTTCAATACGGATGCAATTAGAATTGTTTACCGCTCGAAATGAATCGTTGTGAAGTTCTTTCTTTTTGTATGAGATTTTATGCTTTGGAAAGCGCTGCAAACGGCCTTTCGAGATTGCGTTCTTTAACGCAGTTTCTAAGTCGCGAGCAACTTGCTGAGCTGCTGCCGAGTCAAAAGACTTAATCCACGTAAACTCTTCAAAAGGCTTTATTTCCTTAAGAAGCGAGGCCATATCATTGTAAAACAAGAATGTTTTATCGAACTCATATCGACGCATATTTTCAGACAGTAATAAGTTCCAAATACCACGCGCAGTCGCGCCAAACTCTATGAGTTTAGCTTCTTGTTCTGGCGTAGGATTCAGTCTGTAATTGTATCTAAGCGTCTTTTTCATATGCTGTATAGACTACTGTATATGAAAGGGTTGTCAAGATGGAATATGAAACTAAATCACACTGCAAATATCTAATAGCGTTACATTTAATCTTAGTTGTGAAATATAGAAGGCAATTGCTACAAGGTAACTTGGGTGAATTCGTAAAACAAAAAATTTCTGAAATTACAGAGCGCTCAGAATTTAATATTGAAGAGATCGAGGTAGACAAGGATCATATACACATATTGCTTACGATTTCCCCGACCATTTGTGTTGCGAGTTATGTTCGTAGAATTAAACAATCAACGACACAAAGCCTATGGTCGAGATTTAAGTGGTTGAAAAAGCAATTCTGGATTGAGAAAACCTTTTGGTCTGACGGGTATTTTGTTTGCTCAGTTGGAAATGCTTCTGCTGATACAATTCGAAAATACATTCAAAATCAGGGCTAGTTATTCCGATTAATCCCATCGACGCCTCTTCGCGTCGAGCAATGGGTTTTCTCGGAAGGATTCGATAAAAATTGACTAAAAACTTCTAACATAGACTTTTTTAAATAAATTATTTATTGAGGAAAATACGATTTCATTCGGTATATCGCTTAACTGATAACTAAAAGAAAGGAAATCGATATGCAATTCTTACATAGCCCTAAAATACTCACCTTATTACTCAGTGTTCATCTTGGGGTTACTAGTTTAGCAATGCCGATATTGTCACATGCGGCTAGTCCAATTACACATACATTTAATATTCCCGCGGGTAAACTTAATAATA
>NZ_JBQSVO010000216.1:0-1935 GCF_052376275.1 Pseudoalteromonas sp. AOP7-A1-14
GATACAATTACATCTGTTGCTGTTGTCGATCAATCTTTACTGGAAAATGGACAGTTATCATCTGTCACTGATGCGCTTGCAGATATGGCCAATGTGGTCGTGCTGACAGGATCTGTGCCTGATATGCGCGGTGTGTCGGGCAATGGTAGTGCAACAGGATTTAACTCGTTTAGCGGTGGGTCTAAAGCGAGAGTTTCAACGCTTATTGATGGTGTTAGCCAACCCTTTGTTGCTGATTTAACTGGGGATACAGGTTTATGGGATATGGAGCAAATTGCTGTGTATCGGGGCCCACAGTCAACCAGTAATGGACGTAATAGTATTGCCGGTGCGGTTTATATGACGACTAAAGCACCAACTCAAGACTTTGAAGGGGCGGTTCGTATCGGTTATCGCAACCAGGATAGTTACCTAGATACAGCAGCCGTTGTCTCAGGCGCACTTGTTGAGGACGTGTTAGCGTTTCGTTTATCAACTCAATATGTTGATGGTGAAACGTATAGTAACCCACCTGTATATGCAACAAACCCGACTGATCAAGATTTAAATAAATTAAACACTGCAAGTACACGAGTAAAACTACTTTATACGCCATTTGATGACTTATCAATTCAACTGAGCTACACAAACTACAGTGAAAAAGGGAACGCTGGACGACACTACTTTACAGGTGACAAACCTGAAGATTATATCCCGTTGTTTCAGCGTATTATGGATACTAGCTCTGATACAACACAAGTAGATTTTGAGTATAAAATTAATGATAACTACTCACTAGATTTACTCGTCGCATATATGGATTATGACTGGAGTTTTGATGGTTATGAACCACTTGAAACGGCAGAGTCTGATGTTGATATGAGGGAAAAGAATATCACTATAGACTCAAAGTTGAACTTTGGCTTAGCAAGTGATTTTTATTCAGGTTTTGTTGGTTTAGCGTATTTTGACCGTGATCAAGATTTTACCAGTGTAGGTGCAACTGATTATTACGGCGATGACAGTAGTGATTCTTTAGCTGTTTATGGTGAAACTAGTTTCCACTTAAGTGAAAAGCTTATTTTAACTGGCGGTTTACGTATTGAGCGTGAAGAACAGTTGCGGGATTTCAATATGGCTTTCGCTGGTGACAGGTTTGTTGAGCAACTAGATAACGCAAATACCATCAAGCTACCGACGTTAGCTATTCAATATAAAGCTACCGATGAAACAACTTTATCTGCCAGTGCTCGGCGCGGGTATAATGCAGGCGGTGGCGCACTGGATTTTACTGCCCAAAACTATTACTACTATGATCAAGAGACGGTTAACACTTATGAAGTGGGCGCGCGTAGTGTATTAAATCATGGCGACACTAATATCAGTGCTAACGTGTTCTATAATAACTTTGATGGTTATCAAGCATTAAGTTCACAGCGTAAAATTACAAACATTGAAGATGCACACAGCTATGGTTTAGAGCTCGAAGCATACAGTATGCTGACAGAGCAATGGCAGTTACATGGGGCATTGGGCCTTTTAAAAACTAAAATAGATGCATCGCAAGATTATGCTGAAGCCGTAGGAAATGAACTTAACTCAGCGCCAGCATTTACAGCAAGTTTAGGCGTATCTCATTGGTTCACCGATAACTTTAAAGTGAATATTAGCGCAAACTATGTAGATGAATATTATGCAGACTTAACCAACACAGAGGAGCGTATTGCTGGTGATTACACCATCACGCGTGCAACTGTAAGTTATGACACCGAAAACTGGTTAATTAGTGCATATATTAATAACGCTTTTGACGAAAACGGCTATACAAGTGTTGAACCTGTAAGTGGAAGGTATCCGACAGGCTATGTTGCCGTCGTTAACCCACAAACGCTCGGTGCTTCAGTTACGTATCGTTTCTAATATAATAAACAGGTAAGAAGCTATCTTGCCTGTTTT
>NZ_JBQSVO010000217.1:0-1934 GCF_052376275.1 Pseudoalteromonas sp. AOP7-A1-14
GGTCGTCATCAATAGGACCTGATTGAACTTGACCATTCACATCAGCAGGCCAGCTACAAGCGCCTACAGCGGCATCTGGATGATTACAATCGATACTTTGTGCAATATTAACTATTTCATCAAAATCAGCATCGTAATAGTAATTTAATAATTTGTCGCTGCCGCCACCTGAAAATCCATCCAATAAACCGCTGCTATCAGTGCGCGAGAATAAGCTGTCGTCGTACCAATCAGCTGATGTACCCCACCAACCCGCGGCTAACTGGCCTGAGTAAGCTGAGGTTGTACGAAAATCTATAGTGGTGTGTGAAACGCCAAAATTAATACTGGCTAATGCGCCACTGTCTTCGTTATACCATGTACCTTTCAATTGATATTGATCAAGGTCATTAGTGTTTACTTCTTTACTAACACCAGCAAAGAGAGTGCCTATATCGCTTGGTAATAACTCGGCTTGGCCATTCGTGAGGGACATACCAATAAGTGGAATATCTGTTTGGCTAAAATCAGCTGTTTTTTCATCAATGGCTGCAGTTGGGTTTTCGCAATCGATGCATGAAGTATTACCGATGATCATGTATGCGTCTTGGCCTAAGCCTGTTCCTGCACTGGTTGCTGATGAGTTATGTGCATCAAACTCAAGGTTCAATGTATCTGTTACTTGCCAGTCAAGGTTTAAACCTAACGATTTATTTTCGTTTTCTGTTGAACTTCTATTGAGGTTTGTTGAGTAATCGCCACCATACTCAGAAATTTGAGTATAAGTGCCGTTCTCATTAATATTTGCTGAGCTTACATTCCCGCCATTATTAAACCATACACCAAAACTACGGCCTTCTTTTTCTAGCTCAAGTTTAGAGTAAGTGTAATCAACCGTTGCGACTAGGTCGTCAGTTGGTGCGTATTGCAGAACAAGTTGTCCATTAGTACGTTTACGGCTGTTATCTGAAAAAGAGTATCCCGCATTTTGTGGGTACCAAGTGGTACCATCAGCGCGTTGGTTATTATCTGTCACCGCGGCATTCGATGAAGAAATATCAACATTTGGGATCCAGTTATCAACCGCCATTGATTGCTCGCGGCTATCGCGCTCTTGTACAGAGCCGGAAATTAAAATGCCAAACTTATCATCATTAAACGTGTTGCTGTAAATACCTGAAAGTTCGGGGGTTACATCATCACCGGTTTCGTTTGATGTGTCATAAACTGCTTTAGCACCAATAGATGCATGCATACCAGGATTTGACAGAGGTTTTGCGGTCGTAATATTTACCGTTGCGCCAATACCTCCACTTGGGGCGCTTGAGCGCGCTGTTTTATATACTTCAACACCGCTGACGCTCTCTGTGGCAATATCACCAAAATCGAACGAGCGACTACCAGTGGTAGGCATTTGACGATCATTTAGGGTGACTAAGTTAAACTCAGGGCCAAAACCACGAACGGTAATTTCGCTGCCTTCGCCGTTACTGCGATTAATCGATACGCCGGTGATACGTTGCAGTGATTCAGCAAGGTTGGTATCAGGAAATTTACCAATATCTTCAGAAGTGATGGCATCAACAACACCAGCAGACTGACGTTTGATATCCATCGACTTAACTAAACTGCCTCGAATACCAGATACTTGAATGACTTCGATATCACTTGCTTGGTTGTTGGGCTCTTCTTCGGCAACTGCGGTGTGAGGAATTAGCGCACTTAGTCCCATTGCCATAGAGAGGCTCAGGGCTAGCTGCTTTTTCTTAAAATGTGTGTGATTCATGCAAATCTCCAAATCTGGTTTTATTTTTATACGTTGCTATCATTGTAAGCGCTTACATTTTATTTCAAAAAAATGCCAAACCCGAGTTTTCTTAATGTAACCGCTTACATTAAGTTAGTATAAAGTTACATAATGGTCAATACCAATCACCATTTATAAATGCGTTAAA
>NZ_JBQSVO010000218.1:0-1925 GCF_052376275.1 Pseudoalteromonas sp. AOP7-A1-14
GGAACGACCCCAGGCCTACTTTTAATATTGTTTCAAAATAAAAAAGTTCACTACACGCCCTTATCAAATTTTGACTCTAATACTCGGAAATTGAAGAAAAGTAGTGTTGCCAATGAGTGTATAAGCAAACATATTTCCTTGTATATTAAATCTTAATGTCCAACGTTGGACTTTATACAACTTGGTTATATCGATTGAAATTCTCAAGCGAAGCTGTATTTTCAGCCAACCTTACAATTCTAGAGAAATTGAAATGTATAATTGTACTGACTTATTCCTGCTTTACAAAAAGTTATCCTCAAAGCATATATCCAACCAATTATATGAAATTTATTAGTGTAATAACACCCCGATTTAGGTACGATTGTTTTGAGTTTGTTAATTTAATGTCGAGGGAATGTATGAAATATCGGATTGTTTTTTTATTAATGTTGATGCTGGCCTTTAATTTAAGTGCTGATGAGCATAAGTACCACCAACACTCAAAAAAAGTGTTATTCCATAAATCGGTTGATAATTTAAGTAGGGCCGTATTAGATATAGAACCTAATAATGGTGCTATATTATCTGAAAGAGCTGTTTTTGGCGAGACAGGGACTGCCGTTGCTGAAATATGTGAGAGTAATGATATTGAACATATAGAAGTTGGTTGTGAGACAATATCTAACGAGGCTGTTAATGTTCTTTTTGATTTTCCTGAGTATAGTCAGCATACAATCTATTATCGACCAAACATAATAGTTGATGGTTTTAAGCTAATACAAGCTGTTGTACTTGATAATAAAATCCAAAAACTTGTCTTTCAAGATACATTTTCCCAAGAAATGTTTTTTGTATCCAACAATGAGCAACTTATAAATATAATTAATAAGGAACTTAAAATAAGAGAATTCAAGCCTAATAATGATCCATTAGAAGGTGATTCAATAGATCCAGATGAAGAGATACATAACAGCCCTATAGATAGAGGGCCCATAGATATATGGTTACCTCCGGGCTCCCCAAACCAGCCTTTTCGTTCAAAAGATTCAGCGGGTGATACTCCGCCAATAAACCCTCCATATATATCCATTGAAAATAGTACATCACTTGTTATACCGGATTCGCCTGAAAAAATAGAGCATTCGCCAGGGTTTACTACTGCGATTGTTTTATATACTGATTCTGTTTTGAACACTTATGGGCGTGACACAATTAGGCAGAAAATCAGAGACGTTAACTTACGTTACAGAGGCTTCTTGAGGAATAACGATATTATAAGTGACACTAACTTAGGCGCATTTTCATGGGTTGCTGCGTATGAAAATAACGAATCTGGAAATATTACTAAGCAAGCATTCATGAAAATCCCTAACGAAATTTGTAATGCCGTTGGTGGTTGTGAAAGTGGTAACTGGGATGAGTTATTAAGTGCTATTTCTCATTCTTCAGCAATTAGAGATCTTAAAGCGATTTGGAAAGCAGACTCAGTAATGGTGTTAACTAAATCAGGTCACAAAAACCGCAAAGCAGTTGGGATTGCCTATCGATTAACTAGGCCAAGAGATATGACTCAAGCTGATAAAGCTGTGAGTGTTGTGAGGTTTGATTCTGATGTAGAAACCTACTTACATGAAATATTTCACAATTTAGGCGCAGGTCATTCATTTGCTAATACTCAACAGCCTGGTACAGCACCAGGAGCTGGCTTTTTAGGGAGGTTTTATCATCCTGAGACAACAGGCCAACACCCAATTAAAACTTTCATGACGTATGAAAATGTTTGTTGGGATAACTATGCTCCAATTCCTCCATGCACTGAACGCTGTCTTAAGGTTATGCACTTCTCAAGTCCTAGTACAGTTTTTAAATATGATAGCGCCAATATTACCATTGGCACTGCACAAGCAAATAATCAACTGCAAGTTAGTAACATGATTTGGACT
>NZ_JBQSVO010000219.1:0-1837 GCF_052376275.1 Pseudoalteromonas sp. AOP7-A1-14
ATTTTTTTTTATAATTTGACTAATAGAGCAATTATTTATATATTTAGTGGGCAAACAACAAACGATTTTCGCTTTAGTGCTTCCAACACTGGCGAAAAAAAAAAGCCGCTTTAAAGCGGCTTTTTTGTGTTTAATACTCATGGTTATTTTTTTAGGCTTTTAATTGTTTCTGCTGTTTGCTGCATAAACGATCTAATGGGCCTAACAAAACGTTTTTGGAGTTGTTTAGCTTGGGAAGGTAATAAAACCCCAGTCCTAACCATTGAATCAATGGCTAGTGATTGTTTATCAAAGTGTTTAAAACCCTCAATAAACAATAAACTATGAGGGCTGTTAGGAAATTCAACTTTTATATCAAGCGGCCAATCATCACTACTATTGGACTTAGCAAGTCTCTGTAATTCATCCCTATTTAAACCAGTGTTTTCAATGAGTGCATTTATCACGCAGTCATTATCTACAACCTTTTTATTTAATCCCTTTAATTTCAAAGCGGAATCAGCATTAAAATCTGCACTAGATTTTTTTACCACTCCCGCCAGAGCTGTCACAGTATACGCACCGCAAGAGTGCATATTTTCTTTAGTCTTATCTATCAATTTCACATCCCACACGGATGCAGCATACTTTGATTTAATAATAATGTGTGCCATTTAATATCCCTCTATAGCGGCTTAAATATCAACCTCATTCTGAAGCCATTTGGTAATTAGTGCTGATATAATTTTAGATTCACTAACTAAACCCCGTTTATCATTGAATTGCTCTTTTTCTTGCTCTGTTATATACCCAACAACCCGTTGATTAGCCTTTTCTGTTTGGGCCTTTTTTGGCCTTCCTATATTAGAACTAAGAGCCTCACTTTCCTTTTCGGCCTCTTCTATTAGATTAACTTTTTGGTTTGACTCTGAGCTTACCTGAGCCTTTATTTCATCACTTTGTTGTGTCTTTTTAGAAGCTAAAAAGTTGCTTAAATCATCATTCATTGTTACCACCAAAAACATGCTTTATTAACTCGTTAAAGTTATCTTTAGCCTCGGCATAGTTACGGGCGTTTAAACCACCATCCGACCACATAGAACGTACACTTCGCTTTTCATCCCACAAGTTATTATAAGCCTCACTTGATTTTAGAGGGAACGTTGGGTATTTAAGTAAAATATCCCCAGCGGTTTCAAAAAGCCTTTTATTTGATTTAGAAACTTTTTTATATGCAGTTAGTAAAATGGTGATCTTTGATGTGAAATCAGAAATATCAGAAACGGTATGTACAAACTGTTTTATTTTGTTTGCACTTTCGCCTTTAGTCGGAATTAAAACCCGATCTGACACCAATGCAGCTTGCTTTATTCGTTCGTCAGTTTTACCCGCGAAATCGAATATTAAAACCTCATTGTTATCTGTTCTAAGGTATTCTGGGGGGATTTTAGCGCCACGTTCAGGGAGTACAATGTAATTTTCTTGGGGTAATACATCATCTAAACCATGAGCTTGTTCATTAGTAATGATTTTCACATTAGCAAAATCATTTTCTTTTAAAGTAAAAGCCAAATTAAGCGCCACGGTACTTTTACCGACTCCGCCCGCCTGACTAAATATTGTTAAAATCATTTTAACCTCTTAGTGAGTAAAAAACACACTAAACATATTAAACCTAAAAAACACAAAAAACCACAAAAAACACTAATATATTTAAAAATATATTAGTGTTAAATATGTTTTTTGTGCTAAAAAACACACTCAACATAAAAAACATAAGTGACATAAGTGACATAAGTGACATAAGTGACATGAATATCAATTGCGCGTTTAGTGTTAAATATGTTAAAGGTACAAA
>NZ_JBQSVO010000220.1:0-1818 GCF_052376275.1 Pseudoalteromonas sp. AOP7-A1-14
CAAACAGATCGTGACCTGATGACAAGGGTACTGAGCAACCACAATATTGGCGCTGCATGGCAACATGTTAAGCGCAATAAAGGGGCTGCTGGTATTGATAATATGAGTATTGAAGAATTTAATCACTTCGCTAAGTTACATTGGCTGGGAATTAAACAACAATTACTTAACGGCACTTATCAATCCTTGCCAGTCAAACGCGTGATGATACCCAAACCTGATGGCGGTGAGCGAATGCTTGGGATCCCTTCAGTTATCGACAGAGTGATCCAACAAGCTATTGCTCAAGTGATTAGTCCTTATTTTGAGCCTCTATTTTCACCACATAGTTATGGTTATCGCCCTCATAAAAGAGCCAGTCAAGCAGTAAACCATGTTCAATCTTGTGTTAAACAAGGTTATAAAACAGCGGTTGATATTGACTTGTCTAAGTTCTTTGATGAAGTAAACCATGACATGCTGATGAATCGTGTTGGTCGTAAAGTCAAAGACAAAGCACTCATGCGCCTACTTGGTAAATACCTCCGAGCGGGGATCGCAGAGCGCGAAACGGGTCTGTGGTTTGAGTCAACCAAAGGAGTCCCTCAAGGTGGGCCATTATCCCCTTTACTTTCCAATATTTTACTCGATGAATTAGATAAGAAGCTAACCTACAAACACCTTAAGTTTGCACGTTACGCTGATGACATAATCATTTTAGTAAAAACGAAAAGCGAAGGACTCATAATCCAACGGGAAATTACTGCGTTTATCACTCAGCGATTAAAACTCAAAGTGAATGAATCGAAAAGTCGAGTCGGTCCCGTATCAGGCTCGAAATTTCTCGGGTTTACCTTCCGTTACGCTCAAGTGCAGATCCACGAACAGGCGCTAAAGAAATTTAAAGCAAATGTAAGAGAACTCACTAACCGCAACTGGGGGATCTCAATGACCCTACAAATTCATAAACTCACGCAGTATTTACGCGGCTGGGGACACTACTACCTAATAGCCAACGCTTATCAACTAACAGTGGATTTAGATCATTGGATCCGTCGTAGGATAAGAATGTGCTACTGGCAGCAATGGCGTAAACCTCGCACCAAAGTACGCAGTTTAATGAAATTGGGTGTTAGCGAGCGACTCGCCATAGCCTGTGGTATCACCAGTAAAGGCCCTTGTAGAAGCTCAAAAACAAAAGGAATTAACATTGCGCTAGGTAATGACTATTTAGCATCACAAGGTTTAGTGTCATTGAAAGATATTTGGATCAATATTCATTACGGGAGATGAACCGCCCATTGCGGACCCGCATGATGGGTGGTGTGGGGGCTGGAGGTTAGAGACCTCCGGCTACCCGATTAGCTTTGTTTGCCAAGGTATTCTTTAGCGTACAGGCCAACTAAACTACGCCCAGGATTTTGACCGTTAATCCATTCATCAACGGAGAATAGCTCAAACAATCCAACTTTAATCAAGGTCGGTACTGCGATCTTCAGCTGCTCTTCTACCTCGCCACGCTCACCTGCGTTGTATAAAGCGACGTTGCGGAGCATCGTGGCAACCGTACCTGTTTGTACCTTACTTCCATCTTTAAGGGTGACTGCGGGAAGCTCTTCTCCTTCGGCCACGATCTTTTTATTGATCGAACCAAGTTGCTCGATATTTTCTGGTGAACCTTCGGACATCTCGATCTCCTTCAATAATTTTCGTAATAGCTAACGCCCAGCTCAGCCGCAGTTTGTAAGTTGACGTTTTGTGGAAACCTTTTGCGTAGCAAAACCACAAAACGGCGACTTACAAACTGTCGAGCGCACGAAGTGCGCGTTGCTGGAGCGA
>NZ_JBQSVO010000221.1:0-1758 GCF_052376275.1 Pseudoalteromonas sp. AOP7-A1-14
CTAGTAATTAAATCAATAGTTGCTTGCGCGTCGTAAACAGCTTGCGATATAAAAAACTGGCAGCCTTGTGCTGTTTTCTCTATTAAGCGTTCGTGCTCATTTCGTTTACTTGAGTGGCGCTCGGCAATCGTAACGCCACCTAAAAAGAAATCATCTGATTGCTCAGCCAATGCTTTATACGCATCGGGCAGGCTTAGCTTTATATCGCCTATCGATGATGGGCTACCTACTAAAACAACATTTTGTAAATCGAAGTCTTTTTTAGTTTCACTTAGCCAATCTTTAAATTGAGCAACACCGCGTTGTGCCACACTTTTGTAGGTGATCACATCAAGCTGAGATAAGTTACGAAGTAGATTGCTGTATTCACGCGGGTCAACCGTTTTCTTAAACGGGAATGGGCGAGTTTGATCGGTACGGCTGCTTTCATCTTGAATGTCGTAAACTATTACGCCATCGTATTCAATTTCATGCAAACGTCCCAATAGCTTTTGCGCTATAGTCTCAAGCTGAGCTTTATCGGTACCAATTCTCGGGGGAGTTGTGCCAATTAAATACACGCCTTGATTGGTGTCTTCAATTTTCTCTTGTAGTGATAAAGCCATAATCCTCATTCCAGCCAATTAGATGTCTATGCAGATAATATAACAGCCATTTAGACGTCTAGATAGAGCTTTATAGTGAAACTTCCTCAATTAATATGAGTTTATTTCATGTTGGTATGAGCGTATCTTTAAAATTAACATATCTATTTACATTAAATATACCCGCAGGGCTCTGATTTCATCTAACTTTGTTGCATAATCAACATGTATATAAAAATTCATAACTATAAAAATATTCAACTAACAAGGGATAACAATGAAATTTAAATTATTAGCGACCAGCCTCGCGGTAACGCTGGCACTAAGTGGCTGTGTTAGTAATAGCACGACGACAGTTAAAGAAGCACAAATAACACAAGGCTCAGAGAATACTGCAAATGATAAAGTATTTTCACAAGACTATTTACTTGAAGAGCTCGATAACGGCTTACGCGTTATGGTGGTTAAAACCGATTATCCCGATGTTGTGTCACTGCAAATTCCAGTATCGGTTGGTTCACGTAACGAAGTAGAAGCGGGTAAAACCGGCTTTGCTCACTTTTTTGAACACATGATGTTTAAAGGCTCTGAAAAATACCCTGAAGATGTGTATTCTGACATATTAAAAAATTCAGGTGTTGATAACCGCGCTTATACAACAAACGATTACACAAACTACCATTTAAATTTTTCAAAGCAACACCTTGATAAAGTACTTGAAATTGAAGCTGATATTTTCCAAAACTTAACGTATTCAGAAGAGCAGTTCCGAACTGAGGCGTTAACAGTTAAAGGTGAATACCTGAAAAATAATGCCAGCCCAGTACGTAAGTTGTTATCGGCGGTGCGTAATGAAGCGTTTGAAAAACATACCTATAAACATACCACAATGGGCTTTTTTGAAGACATAGAAGCTATGCCTGATCAAATGGCGTACGGTAAAGAGTTCTTTGATAAGTTTTATAAACCTGAATATGTGTCGTTAGTCATTGTTGGTGATGTAGACCCACAAGCGACAATGGCGATGGTCAAAAAGCATTGGGGAAAATGGAAAAAAGGCGATTATGTTGCTGATATTCCTGTAGAACCAAAGCAGCAAGCAGCTAAATATATACACGAGCAAAATAAAGGATTACCAGGGCATTGGTTGTTAGTGTCTTATAAGGGCACACCG
>NZ_JBQSVO010000222.1:0-1730 GCF_052376275.1 Pseudoalteromonas sp. AOP7-A1-14
TAAGCATAAGTTCAAATGGCCCAAACTCATGTCACCCACCATGACCTTAAGCGAGCAGCAATTACACTGGTTATTATCGGGTTATGATGTGATTGGACACAGTAAAATTGATGTCGCAGGTAAGCAAATGCTTTAATATTTGCGATCGATTGATGATCATCAAAGTGAGTTCAGTTAGCACTGCAAAGCCTTTGATGATGCCTTAAAATAGGCGTCATGAAAAATGAACTCGCCCTTAAACAGCGCATTGCTGAACTTGAAAAACTGTTAGCGCAGAAGGATGCCCAGATTGCGGCATTGGAAGAGCGCTGGAGCTTGGCCCAACAAAAACAATTCGGCAAAAGTGCTGAAGGCTTTGCCGGGCAAGGCGAGTTATTCAATGAAGTGGAAGAAATTGTTGAGGAAGTTGAGGCAGAGCAACAATCCATTAGCTATACCCGTAAAAAGCCGGTGCGTAAGCCACTGCCAAAAGACTTACCTCGTGAGCAGGTTATTCACGACATCATCGACAAAACCTGTGATTGCTGTGGCGGTGAGCTACATAAAATGGGTGAAGATAAGTCAGAAAAGCTTGAGTTCATACCCGCTAAAATCAAAGTGATTGAGCATATTAGGCCTAAATACGCCTGCCGTCACTGTGATAAATCCTCAACTCAGACACAGATTAAACAAGCCTCAATGCCTGCCATGCCCATCAACAAAGGCATTGCAACCAGCAGTTTGCTCAGTCAGCTTATCACCAGTAAATACCAATACGGGTTACCGCTGTATCGCCAGGAAGCGATGTTTAAGCAATACGGTATTGAACTCAGTCGACAGACCATGAGCAGCTGGATAGACAAATCAGCCACACTCTTCGCGCCATTAGTTGAACGGCTTAAAGCCGAGCTGTTAAGGCAACCCACGCTGTTTGCCGATGAAACGCCATTAAAGGTGGTGAAATCGGACAAAGTAAACAGTTACATGTGGGTGTATTGCTCGGGTCGAGATTCACCAGACCCGAATAATCCCATCCCTAATATCGTACTTTACGACTTCCACAATAGTCGCGCGGCCGCCTGCGTGGTCAATTATCTTGATGGATATCAAGGGTACTTGCACGTGGATGGCTATCAAGCCTATGCCAGAACAGAGGCAACCTTAATCGGCTGCTGGGCGCATGCTCGTCGTAAATTTATCGACGCGAAAAAGCTACAAGGTAAAAACAAAACCGGCAAAGCGGATGTGGTATTGAGCCTTATCCAAAAACTGTACGGCGTTGAGTCACGCATCAAAGATAAAAGTGTGGATGACAAATATACGGCAAGACAAGAGGTTAGCCTGCCTATTCTTAGCAAGCTAAAAATATGGCTTGAGCAGGATCAGCCAAATTTAGTGGGGAACAGCAAACTGATAGAGGCAGCTAATTACCTGGCAAATCAATGGCACAAGCTCATACGCTATGTTGATGATGGCCGACTTAGCATCGATAATAATAGAGCAGAACGCGCGGTAAAACCGTTTGTGATAGGCCGAAAGAATTGGTTATTTAGCCAAACGGCTAACGGTGCCCATGCTAGTGCCACCCTTTACAGCATTGTGGAAACCGCCAAGATAAATGGTCTAATCCCATTTAATTACATCTGTGCTTGCCTTGATGAACTGTGCCAGCCTGAGCCCGATATCGACAGCTTGTTACCCTGGAATTTTAAAACATAGGTGTAGTTCGCTAGACGCTCACATAAAAAATA
>NZ_JBQSVO010000223.1:0-1707 GCF_052376275.1 Pseudoalteromonas sp. AOP7-A1-14
ATTAAAAATGCAATCAGCAATGCAACAGCAATTATAGCACCATAAGTTGGTAGTAAGCCCAGCCAATCATCGAGGGTTAAACTAACCCGATCACTAAAACCAACGACTACACCAACATTAACTAATTGATTGACAACGTATTGACTATGAAACAAGCTAGCAAGTGTGAATGTAAGTAACCAGGAAGCTAAAAATGAAGGTAACAAACGTGTTAAAAAGTTCATGGTTTTCTCAACTTAAAATGAAACGTTTTATCAACAGTAGCAAAGGCTTGAGTCGTAAACAATCTATCTGCTGTTTTACACTTACTTGGCTTTTTGTATTTTCAGTACAAGCCGACACACCGTTACCAACAAAAAAACACAAAATTTTCCCCCTAGCCACTGAGCTGCAATCTCCATGGAGTATGGTCGAACTGCCTGATGGCACATGGTTAATTACCGAACGTGACGGTCACGTAGTAATTGTAAAAAACAATCAACAATCTAGAGTTAATTTAGCGCTTGATGGATTATATGTTGCCGGCCAAGGAGGCCTGCTCGATATTGTATTATCGCCTGATTATAGTGAGACCAATAAAGTTATTTTCACTTATGTTCAAGGTAACTCTGACGCAAACCGAGTCGTGATTGCTAAAGCCACCTTTGATGGCACCGGCTTTTCACAACCTGAGATCATTTATCAAGTTGCAACTGATAAAGACACACCACAGCATCATGCAGGGCGCGCCCTTGTGCTACCTGATAATACTTTACTATTTTCAAGTGGTGATGGCTTTGATCATCGAGAACAAGCACAAGTAATAACTAGCCAGCTTGGCAAAGTATTACGTATAAATTTAGACGGCAGTTTACCAAAAAACAATCCATATATTGATCATGAAACCCTGGTTGCACGTGCGGTTTTCTCACTTGGCCACCGTAACACCCAAGGGCTGGTTTATGATTATGATACCAAACAAATCGTCAGTCATGAGCATGGCCCTGCTGGTGGTGACGAACTAAATTACTTAGCTGCAGGCACCAATTACGGTTGGCCGGTGATAACTTATGGTAAAGATTATTCTCAAGCCCGTATTTCACCTTTTACAGAATATTCAGGTATGAAAAAGCCTACCGTTGATTGGACGCCGTCTATTGCGCCCTCAGGTATGGCTTATTATGGCTCAAAGCAAGGTGCCTTTATTTCACTGAAAAAGCACGTCCTGATCACCACCCTAGTCGACAAAAAACTCTATGCGGTTAATTTAGATGATGGTGATTTTACCCAATCACATGTATTCCCAGAGATCACTGGAAGGCTACGAGATGTATTTGTAACCGATAACGGTAATATAGCTATATTAACTGATGGTCAAAAAGCAAAGCTATTACTCGTAACGCCAAAAGAATAAACAGAATAGGATAAACTGTTTTGTTAGGTACTAGAATTCGACTTCTGCCCCAACTTTAGTTTCACAAGACTCAACGAAAGGTCGCAGTGACCTCAATTCTTTGTGTAGTTTATCGCTTGGCTGAGATGGCCCATTCAGCATAAGCGCCTGAGGGTCTTTGACTTCAGACTCAATCTTATCTATAAAGCCTGAAAGCGCTTCTTCAAAATCATTGAAGTAGTTTTCAGACCACTTGTCTTTTGCCTCTTTGGCTACACACTCAGATACTTGAATAGACTCCTGAATACTTTATTCGCCATCACCGCTTGGGCCGA
>NZ_JBQSVO010000224.1:0-1651 GCF_052376275.1 Pseudoalteromonas sp. AOP7-A1-14
GTTTAAATCAGCTCGCGATAACTGCAGGTATAGAGTTCCATTTAGATGCTCGTTTAACACATAAAAAACAAAGCCCTTTACTTAAAGGTAATTATAGCGCTGAGCAAGCTTTGAGTATTTTGCTCTCTAATAGTGGACTTTATAGTTTAATACAAGCAGATGGTTCATATAGAATTTTAGCAAAAGTAGATGAGAATAAAATAATTTTAAATACAATTAATGTAGCAACAGGAGATAACAATGGTGTCACTCGTGATGAAGCTGGTAAGCATGCAATTTATGATGACGATATATCTACGGTATATACATCAATAGATGAAATAGAACGATATAAGGGCAAAGATGCTGGTGATTTATTCAAAGGTATGCTCAATATTTACAGCGGTGATGCACGAAATGGTGGTGGTGTTGACCCCAGTATTCGCGGAGTGCAAGGACCTGGGCGAGTGCCATTATCAATAGACGGTACTGAGCAAGCAATTACTGTGTGGCGTGGTTATAGAGGGGTTTCAAATCGAAATTACGTTGATTCAAATTTAATTGGCAGTATTAAAGCAATAAAAGGTCCCTCTTTAACTCCGAATACACATACTTCTGTTGGTGGTGGGGTGCAAGTTAGTACTATTAGTGCTAGCGACGTACTGCTTGAAGGGGAAAGCAGCGGCGGGGGGCTTGTCATAGAGAGCAGTAATAATGCCGTTGATCCTAAGCTGCCCACTTTATTCACAGGGCAGGATTACAGGGATGTAGAAGGTTTCCCGCAAATGTCACCTAATTTTGCATATGGAGATCCTTCATTATGGCAAGAGATGAGTGGTAATAAAGAAAATAACCCTTTGTCAGGTGAAGATTACGCTTATCGTTTAGCGCTAGCTACGCGCCAAGATAACTATGAATTACTCGCCGCCTATGCATATCGTAATAAGGGCAACTACTTTAGTGGCACCAAAAAATCAGAGTTTTACAATAACCCTAATGATCAAGAGTTCAATATTACTAAAATGAATCCGCGTTCTCTAGCGCACCGTCAACGACCAGGTTATGAAGTGCCAAATACATCGAGTGAGTTGGAATCTTTCTTACTCAAAGGTGAATTTAAAATTAGTGAAAACCAGCAATTAAACTTAGGTGCACGTGTCACTAATGCGCAATATGGTGAAATTATGGCAAGTCGAGCTGGTGACATAGGTGAAAATGGTGAAATGGCGCAATGGCCTCTTAGTAAAGTTGAAGCACAAGCCTATAACATAAAATATCAGTGGAACCCGAAAAGTAAGTTTATTAACGTCACTTCAAACCTATGGAGCACCCATACTATTAGCAATACTAATTCTGCTGGCGGGTTCCCAAATTACGCTAATGCAATATGGGAGTTAGCGGATCCTGATGCAAGTCCAATAATACGTAATACAGCAGTTGCCAGTAACCGTGAGAACCGTTTTGGCTTTGATGTAAGTAACCAAATGATGTTATCCGATGAGTTGGAGCTAACTATGTCAGCGCGTTATCAATATCATAAAATTCGCTCAGAAGATGAATACCGGGGTACAGTCGATGGTTGGAAGCACTGGCCACGCGAGGGTAGACGAGAAGAGCTTGAAGGACAGTTTAATTTTAAATGGATGCCTAGTGAGTCGCTGATACTTTCAGC
>NZ_JBQSVO010000225.1:0-1644 GCF_052376275.1 Pseudoalteromonas sp. AOP7-A1-14
CCCAGCGAAGCTGGCAAACCCGATAGGCTGAAAGATGCCTTATCACCCTGACTAAGGGGAAGATAATCTGAATGGCAAGGGCGTCACTGGCCAACGGTGGGGTCTGAAGGAAGCCATAAGAAGTTAGAGGTACACAACTAACCGTAACCTGTTTCGGCAGTATTGGTGGGTCAGCGTGCAAAATAGCGCAACGCCCTATACTTAGTCAGACCAATACTGTGCTTGAGGGTGGGATTTCTAACAGGGAGCCAGTGCAGTAACTGGGGAAGCCTGGCATCTAAACTTAATGAGAGTAAGTGGCCTAAATTCAAGGTGAAAGCCAAGATTTAGTGTCGGTGTGAGGTGGCAGATGAACCCGTAGTAGTGAGTAAGGCTAGGCCGATGAAAGCCAGTAATGGTGTGGAGGGGAAAACCAAGCCGACCATCAACATTATGTTTGATGGGGTCAACTTTAGCCAAAAGCTTTAATTGATTGCGAAGGGGGGAAGTATTCTTTAAGCGTATGAAAGACGGGAACTTTTGTTTATCGGCTCACAAGTATTTCGACGGAAATAGCCAAAATATGACGGCCAAACAGGAATGTAGACGCTGAGAATTGAAGGGCGAGCAATGGAGTAATGACTGACCACTTAGGCAGATTGCCAAAAAAGGCTAGCACACCTAATGTCATCATGAAGAATCAGCGATAAGTAGAGTGACACGAGCAGACATACCGCAAGCAAAGGCAGAAAATGACAGTTTACTACAGCTTGTACGGACAATTATTAGACATTAATAACCTGTACAAGGGATTCAAAAAAGTGAAAGCAGCTAAAGGAGCGGCCGGAATAGATAGGCAGACCGTAGGCGCATTCGCCCTGAATTTAGAAGCAAACTTAAAACAACTGCAACTTGAGCTGCAAACCAAGCAATATAGGGCACAACCTGTCAAACGGGTGGAAATACCCAAAGATGATGGCGGTGTCAGAATGCTAGGTATCCCCGCAGTTCGAGACCGAATAGTGCAACAAACACTATTGAACATACTCCAACCGATATTCGACATCGACTTTCACCCATCGAGTTATGGGTATAGGCCGAAACGAAGCTGTCATGACGCTATCAGTAAAGCAAGTGTATTTATCCGTAAATACCATCGCGACTGGGTCGTAGACATGGATTTGTCGAAGTGTTTTGACCTGCTTGATCATGCTTTGATAATTAGGAGTGTTAGACGCAAAGTGACGGACGGTAGTATTTTAAAACTGATTAATCAGTTCTTAAAAAGCGGAGTAATGATAGGTGAACACTGGGAGGCTAGTACGATAGGAAGCCCACAAGGTGGCGTAATTAGCCCGTTATTGGCCAATATCTACCTAGATGCTTTCGATCAAGAAATGAAAAAGCGTAATCACCGAATAGTGAGGTATGCAGATGATATCTTGATTTTGTGCAGCACAGAAAAAGCAGCGCAAGAAGCACTTAAGGCATCCACCCAGATACTAGAGCGAGACTTGAAATTAACCGTGAACCAAAATAAAACCCATATTGCTCATAGCAGCAAAGGAGTGAAGTTTTTGGGAGTAGAGATAGGTAGCCAGTGGACACGGATACAAGCATCAAAACTCATCGGGTTTAAACAAAAAGTGAAGCAATTAACAAAAC
>NZ_JBQSVO010000226.1:0-1638 GCF_052376275.1 Pseudoalteromonas sp. AOP7-A1-14
CTTAGCAAGCTGTCTAGCTTCACTTACTGTGATTACCGATGAATTACCTAAGGCTAACCTTCTTTCTTTCGAACCTCGGCCTCCTAGACGGTAATACAGATAATATACCTGTGAGCGCTTTCCTTCTTTATTCGCCTTACCAATATTTAGATAGAAACCGGAGATCTCAGTGTCATTGATTTTGGTAATTTCCAGAGGGATATTTTTGAGTACAGATTCAGTTAGTTTTACTTTGATTGACGCCATTTTTCGCACACCTAGAGTTAAGTCAAAACTTTTGTCGCACACTTATCGCACGAGCTGATTTGAGTTCACTAAACTTCACGTTTATTCACTAGGTATAATTTAAAAGCTTAATCCTTTCAATAGCAATAACTTACAATTACTTCAAACACTTCACTGTAGAACACTTTTAGCCACTTTTGTACACGATAAAGCACAGGTGATTTTTATGGGGTGGCAGGGGTCGAGAGTTCGAATCTCTCCATACCGACCATTTAAACCTCGCAAAAACAACATCCTAATCCAACTTTAAAATATATCACAATTACCCTGTGGTAATATCGTGGTAAAACTTAGTTTTAAAGAAAGCCAGAGATCCTACATTTAAACCAAAGAAATAATAACGTGCAACTAGCTATAAAACACCCAGCTTTAGCGCATTAATTTGCTATCGCACATTACCAGCGTTACTCTTTAGGTTTTACAATACACTAAGGTCTTTATGAGTCACTCTCCTTATCCAATTGGTACTAAAAATACACCATGGAATTCACAAGACAAACAATTATGGCTGTCAAAACAAAGTAAAAAGCGTAGCTATATTGATGATGTTGTAAGTAAAATAAAGGCGTTAGAAAATGAGTTTGATGTAGAGCAATATGCATCGCTAACTTACCCAGAGCATGACTTCCCTTTATTTGTAATTAGAACAAAAGCATTTTCAGAAGCTAAGCCAACAATACTAGTCACTGGCGGTGTTCATGGCTATGAAACCAGTGGTGTACATGGTGCACTTCGCTTTGCCGAAACCTTACCAGCGGCCTATAAAGATAAATTTAATATTATTATAGCGCCATGTATTAGTCCTTGGGGTTATGAAACAATCAACCGTTGGAACCCTGATGCGGTTGACCCTAATCGTTCATTTTATAAAAACAGCCCAGCACAAGAATCTCGCGCCATTATTGAATATATAGATTCAATTGGCATCAATTTACTCGCCCATATCGATTTACACGAAACAACCGATACTGATAACAGTGAATTCCGTCCTGCACTAGCTGCTCGTGATGGAAAAATAAATACGAACTGGAATATCCCTGATGGGTTTTATTTAGTTGCTGATTCTGTAAAACCTGAACCTGAATTTCAAAAAGCGATTATCGACTCAGTCAAAAAGGTAACTCATATTGCGCCTAGCGATGAAAACAACCAGCTAATCGGTGTGCCTCAAAGTCAGTTTGGAGTGATCAATTATGCAGCCCGTGAGCTAGGCTTATGCATGGGTTTTACTGATGCGCAATTTGTGACGACCACAGAGGTTTATCCAGATAGCCCGACGGCAAGCGACGAAGAATGCATTCTTGCACAAGTAGCTGCTATCCACGGTGCATTTAACTACGTTTAAATTCTAGC
>NZ_JBQSVO010000227.1:0-1634 GCF_052376275.1 Pseudoalteromonas sp. AOP7-A1-14
GCCATCATGCGCTTGTCGCATGCATGGCATTGTTATGTGTTTATTTTTCAGATTTTTTGATTTCATATTGGTCTGCGCCATGATTCCCCAGATTCGGGGCACTATTTCTTGGCTTAAATATTGGAGCCGTCGGATGCTTCGGGTAGTAAAGGTTGATAGTAAACCGTTCGGCATACTCACAAGAACGAAGATCAACCAATGTTCCGGCCTCAACAGTGACTCCTTGAGCCTCCACATCTTCTGCCAGCTCAGCAACGAAGGGCTTAGAACACAATAGGTCCATGCCTGGAGAATTTGCCCACCAACCTACTGCCGCACCTACAATTAGGCTCAGGGCAACGGTCAAAGCAACCAGAAACACTCTCTTCAATCTTCACCCCCCTGCAACACATAACGCTAAGCTAAGCCGAGCGCGCTTTTTGCGCGTCGGCTTGAGCTTTTTGTTAGAGCCATTTTAACTTGCAATCTCAGGAAGAAAAGAAATGTCAACATGGTATTTTTTGGGGTTGTCTCTTTCTATTAGAACAGTAATTTCATCAGTATTAATGTGCTCAGTGGGATCGAACCATATATTTTCACTACTAAATAAGTGTATTTCAGATGTGGTAGGGTTTTTCCATTGAGCACAAATTTTATATGGGTTTCTACCATTTACTTCAAGTGAGCCATTGATTTCCACGTTTTGAAATTTGGCCTTAATTGGAATCCCATTTTTTTTCAAATATTCAATCTTTTTACCCTTCAAGCTTCCTAGCAGTATGATTAAGAATCCAGTGAGGAAAAAAACCGAACCTAGCCCCCCCAAAATAGTTGGCGCACCCCACAAAGAAAAGAAACCATTTATTTTAGCTCGCTCAGGAAAAGTCTCTTGATACAAAATTTCAACAATTTCGCCTCTAGAATAACTTGGAGGGTTACTTCCAGACGACGAGGTGAATTCAATAGTTGAACCATCTTGTGTTATAAATTCAATCATCGGTCTATATGTATCTGAGTCACTTGATCTTGAGCGTACAAGTTCTACGACTGTCCCGTCAGCTGTTAGCGCATTCTTCAGAAAATCCTGTGTATTTGTAAATAAGAAAAATGCCCCGACTAGCATGCCAAGCCCGACCACTGTAAACGTATATTTTATTATTGAAATTGTTCTCATATTTTTCCTTGTAGCTCTAACGCCGCCAGCACGCGCGGCTTTGTAGTGGAGGCGAAGCCGCAACGAAAAAGCCGTCGCTGTGCCTGGCCTTGTTAGCTGTGTGCATTCTGCCGCACCGCACTGATAAATAAGATAAAAATACCCACAGCCACGAGTACCGATGTTGCAAGGCCTACCTTGTCAAAGTGATAGTGAGTGACACCGGTCTGGACGCTCATGACAGGAATTAAGATACCCACAAGATTTAATTTCCAGAAAATGGTGCTACATTTTTTCTGCCCGCTCAAATAGAAAAACCATATGGTTGTGATTAATACCAATGGAGCGGTAACAACCAAGTGCATAAGCAACTGCATGCCACTTGGCTCATGCACCACCAACCAGCCATGGAGTGATAAGTAGATTATGGCTGCGTAAATCAGATTAGCTAATGTCAGTATTACTGCTGATGCAAGATTTAACATGGCTTTCCCTACCGTAC
>NZ_JBQSVO010000228.1:0-1620 GCF_052376275.1 Pseudoalteromonas sp. AOP7-A1-14
ATCAGCTATATGCTCTTGATTAAAAAGTATATTAATACCAATTTTAGAGGGGGTTATATCTGTTATAGTCATTTCACCGCTGCCCCAGCGGTTTTGCCAAAACTGGTGTGCTCCAACGCCTGCGTTTGGATTACCGAGTGAAAATTTAATGTCAGGCGCTACTTTTTGCCATGGAGACCATTTTGGCCATTGTTTAAAATCGCTAATGAGTGCTTGTAGTTGAGAGGGGGGAGCTTCAATTACAATGGTTTTATCTATTTTATATTGCTGGGGTAGCAACAAGCCCACCACCAAAGTAACAATGGAAATGAGTATTATAGATTTTATAAAAGCATATATAAGTTTGATTAGCTGGCTCCCACTCACTAATTATTATTACTGTAATAACAAGATTAACATCATCGAATATAACTGTTTATGAATGATAAATATAACTGTTTATGAATGATATATGATTGACAATGTACCACATCGATAAAAATGATAAACGTATTAAAAAATACCGAAATAAATTCACTACGTAATATTAATAATAAGATTGAGCAAATGGCCGTACACCAAAAGGTTTGCGGCAATGTCGCTTATACAAAGTGATATTGCGTTATCACTTTGTGCCGGTTGGCCGATGATCTGTGGAGTGCTCTAATAAATGGGCAGTGCTAAAGCTAAAATAGGTGGTAATCGCTAACGGACGACTGGGGTTAGGCTGATAGGAAGTGACTTTAGCCATGAATGAGCCTACTTTAAACTCTTTTGGCGCTAAAGCACCTCCTACAAGGTACTTTTTATTTGGCTGCTCTGTGAATTATTACTCTTCTATAAATGCTTCACCTTTTGTCATCCATTTTGCAGCGGGCTTACCTTTTAAGTAATGATCAAAGTATTCCATCATTCTTACTGAAAAATCCACTTGGTTAGAAAACTTTTTCAAGTGATGGGGCTCACCTTCGTATTGTAAAAATGTTGCATCTTTACCGGCACGGCGAAGTGCTAGGTAATACTGCACACCTTCATGCCATGGTACGGCATCATCTTTATCGCCAAACATAATTAAGATCGGCGTATTCACTTTATCAGCAAAAAATACCGGTGAGTTTTCAATGTAAAGTTCTGGTGCTTCAAATAAACTTTTACCGATACGGCTTTGTCCTGTCTCATATTGAAACTGACGGGCTAGACCTGATTTTAAACGAATGCCGCTGTAAGCACTGGTCATATTTGATACTGGTGCGCCTGATACGACGGCTTTAAACATATCGGTTTGGGTGATCATAAAAGCACTTTGATAACCCGCCCAAGAATGGCCTTGTAAGCCAATTTTATCTGGATCAGCAATCCCTAAATCAATCAGTTTTTGGGTGGCATTGATCATGGTTTGAGTTGATGATTTACCCGGATGACCTATTTCAAAGCGAATGTCAGGTAAAAATACCGCATAACCGTTTGAGGTAAACATAGGGAAGTTGGGGCGATGATTTAATTCCATTTTAGGAAAGTCATACATACGTTGACTCATATAACGATAAAAATACACAACTACTGGTACTTTGTCGCCTTTTTTGTAGCCTGCTGGCTTGAGTAATACCCCTTGTAAGTCTTCTCCGTCAAAACCTTTGTAAT
>NZ_JBQSVO010000229.1:0-1614 GCF_052376275.1 Pseudoalteromonas sp. AOP7-A1-14
ACTTTGTATCCCCCCCACCCAAGTGTGTGAAGGTGATAAACCAGTCAGTACACGGGACCAATAACACCAAGAGTATGCCTAACTTGACCGCAGGCAAGTTAGGCCCAACGGACATTAACCCCCACACAATTAACGGGAGAACAACGAAATTACCAATCACCGCTGCCAGCATAAAGCGGGAGTCAGAGAATGCTTCTCGCAGATGCCCTAGAGGAACCTGAGTAAAAGTCGTATACAGAAGCATGCCTAGCAAAGGCCACAAAGCCCACTCTAGAATCTCTGACTGTTCAGGAAATTTCACCCCGACCAGTAATCCTATAAGGATTCCGGTCAGGTAGATAAATACCTGATATTTTTCCAATGCCTCTCGTTTCAATGATCAGAACCTCGTTGATCGATTACCGCTTAATAAATTGTTATGTGAATGGAGATCAAAATGTCTTCTGTGCCAAAAAACAAGGATGAATTGGAGTTAGCGATAAACTCAATATTTCCGAAACTCATGGCTGACTATCGTTCAATTCCGGAAAGCAAAGCTCGCAAACTTGGAGTAGAGGGAAATATCAAAGGTACAGTCATTAGCGTTAGTGACACAGTGGCTTACTTGATTGGTTGGGGGAGACTCGTTCTTAAATGGTATAACTTAAGAGCTCAAAACCAACAAGTTGATTTCCCAGAAACAGGTTATAAATGGAATCAATTAGGCTCGCTTGCTGAAAGCTTCCACGAAGAGTATCGTCAGTGGAAATATGACGATTTACTCATTGAGCTTGAGTCTACGGTTAACGAGATACTTTTACTCATTTCAAGCTTAAGTGACCATGATTTGTATGGTGTTGCGTGGTATGAACAATGGACTTTGGGGCGTATGATTCAGTTTAATACATCGTCACCTATGAAAAATATGCGTACAAAAGTTCGGCGTTTCAATCGAGAATTCACATAACAAAGTCGTCAACGCGGACAAAAAATTTGTTGGCTTTGCTCGTACTTCACAAAATTTTAGCCAACAATTTTTTGCCGGTTACAACGGCGTTATGTTCAATGTGGAGTTTTAAGTGGATTTTTTATCTTCAATTTATTCTGAAAAAGCTCAGCAAGCACAACTGATATCGATTGGTGTTTCGGCTTTTGTAGCGTTGATAGTTGTATTCTTCAATCAGTGGTTTCTTAGCAGACGCGCTAGAAAGGAAGTGTACATAAAAAAAATAGAAGATCTGTATCTTGCAATTGATGAGTATGAAGGAAGAGCTTATGGTTTTATTTCTCTATTATATCAACATGAACAAAATTTTGATGAAGCCACTATTCGAAAGAATTTTAATCAAGTATCAACATCTTTACAAAAAGTAGAAATGTATATGCAATTACACTTTGACACTGTTGTTTTTGATCGTAAAAAATATGATGAGTTACATCATAAAGCATACGAACGTTTATATAAAAAAGGCTTTAACCAAGCACAAAAATCTTATTTGGCTAATGTAAGCGATGATTATAGAGAAGCTATAGAGCAACAGAATCAGACTTTTCAAGAAATTCGTAAAAATGCACAAGAAGTTAAAGCTCTTGCCAAATCTCTAATGAAAAAATATAAGCATTGAATTTGAACAT
>NZ_JBQSVO010000230.1:0-1605 GCF_052376275.1 Pseudoalteromonas sp. AOP7-A1-14
GAAACCTACTTAATCAAAGGCAATTTAATCGTAGCACAAGATTTGTAACCGAATAAGTTAAGTCAAAATCAAGCAATAAAAGGTAATTTGTCCTTATGCAAAACTAGACGCACAGCATATGTTTGGTATTTCTGTTGATTTTACCCTCTGTATAATAAGGAACAATCATACTACGTAGGCTCTGCCTTGACTAAAAACCTAGCGAATTTACTGCAAATTTAATTGCGAAATATTAATAGACCCTCGTATAGTACTAAAGTTAACACTTAATTTACAGGCGATTAAACCCGCAAATCTTGTTAGTCACCTAGATTATGGTTAATTAATAAAAAGTTTTTCATAAGTACAAATCAAGGTAGCGATTCCTGGTACTATTTTGTCTAAGTTCAGAGCCAAGGTGTTGGCTGATACAAAGGGAGTCGATAATAATAGCGTGGTATATAAACTAAGTTATTTCATAAAGGACCTTTAGACTTGTAATTGCTATCTATGCCACCATATAAAACTCTAAATACTCTGATATGGCAATCAATCGTAATGAATAATATGGTCAATGTTAATCCTCAAAACCTACAGCAAGTGTTAGGTGAAACCTCACAAGAAAAGCTAGTATTACTTAGCTTTTACTCGGCACAAAGCCCTGAATGCCAATCTCAAGCCATTATTTTAGATAAAATCGCGAGTGAATATGGTGAGCATTTACTAGTAGCTACACTCGACTGTGATACAGAGCAAGCGCTTGCATCACAATTAGCACAGCAAGTTGGCTTGCAAACATTACCAACGTTGGTTTTCTTAAAAGATTCAGCACCTGTTGATATGCTACCTGGCGCGCAAACTGAGCAACAAGTGCGTGAAGTATTAGCCAAGCACCTACCGGCACAATCTGAACTATTACTAGAGCAAGCTAAGCAAGCACTACTTGCACAAGACCTCAATAGTGCCTTTACTTATGCTAAGCAGGCTTATGAATTAGATAGTACCCACACTCGGGTTAAATTAGTGCTTGCTGATATATGTATTCAAATACATAAATTAGATGATGCGCAAGCCCTACTTGATTCCGTAGCTGAAAATGAGCGAGATGCTTATTACACTAATATTAGTGCTAAGTGTAAGCAAGCACTTGAAGTAACTGACTCACCAGAAATTAAAGCTAAGCAAGCACAAGTTGAAAAATCCCCTAACGATCTTGATCTAAAAATAGAGTTTAGTAGTTTATTAAATGAAGCAGGCCGAAAAGAAGAAGCACTTGAAGCGTTGTTTATTGTACTCAAGAAAGATTTAAACTTTAATGGAGCTAAAGCAAGCTTTTTAGCTATTATTGCCACTCTCCCAGATGGTGACGCATTAGCAGCTAAATATCGTCGTAAGTTATATAGCATCTTGTATTAACATTTATTGCTAATAATATTATAAAAGCACCTTACTTTAAGGTGCTTTTTGTATTTAGAGATATCGTTAAAGAAGTATCTTGAGTTTTAAAGAGACAAATACAAGAGTTGTCCACAGGGTTTTGTGAGTAACTTGTGGTTATCATCTTTGTATCTTTGGGGTAAAAAATAAATGTAAAAAAGGGAATAAAAACGCTTGCGTAAAAATCTG
>NZ_JBQSVO010000231.1:0-1558 GCF_052376275.1 Pseudoalteromonas sp. AOP7-A1-14
GTTTCTGTTGAGTAGAGCCCATTGCTGCGATGCCAATACCAGCTCGCCCTGCTACATGAGGACCACCATTAACCGTAGACTCTCCTACTTCAATATTGGTATTGTCATTTTGAGTACCTACGTAATTTGCATGGGCAGCAAAGCTAAAAGTGGTTGTGAGTACTGCGAGTGTTGCGAATAACTTGTTCATTTTTCAGTTCCTTTTAAATAAAAATCAATGAAATAAAAAGCACAACTAAGATGCTTTCATTAACTACACCGAACGAAAAACAAAAACCCACAAAAAATAATAACTATTTAGTTTGTGGGTTTATTTTTTAAGCTAATCAACTAAGTTAATTCAATAAATTAAAAGCTCATTTGTAGTTTTAACTTCACAGTTCTACCAGGAGCTGGAACACTCGAACGAACCAGTGGATCAATATAATAAAGATCGGTTAAATTCGTGGCTATCAACTCAACGTTGAGGCGCTCACTCCAGCTATACTTTGCATATGCGTCAAAAGTCAGCGCTTTATCTCGTTCAAGATCTTCTTCACTTTTACTTGCTGATAGATAAACACTTCGTAATCCGGTTTCCAGGGAATTTTCGAAATAACGACCACCAAGGCTCAAATTAACCGAGTCATTAGGAATAGCTTGATCGCTTAAGTAACCACCTGCAAAACCAGCATGTACACAATTCGGAACTGAGCCCTCGACAGGGTCCTGAGTAATTGCAAGGCTTTCATCACAGACTTCATTCTTAGTCATATGAGATAAACTTAAATCAGCAAAAAACGAACCATTGTCATAGCGACCTTGAAACTCAAACCCTTGCAATGTTTGCTTATCAATATTGTAAAAGCGTAGTAAATTACCTGAGCGTTCTATGACATCTTTTGTTTTATGATGAAAGTAGGTTAATTTAATATCCCCTTGCTCAAAGTTATGTACAAACGCAGTTTCATAATTATAGGTATGCTCTGGTTTAATACCTGTGTAAGGGTTGTTATTAGCCGAGAAGCCTAAGGTACTTTCGAACATACTCGGGAAGCGGATACCCTCGGTATAACGTATGTACACTCGACTATGTTCATTTAATAAGTAGGTTGCAGCAAGTGCTGGAGCCCAGTGGTTCCCCTTTTTTTTACCGCCATCAATTTGCTTATCGTACTCATTTACAGGCCCACCCGCTTGGCGACAACTGCCTTCTATATAATTAGCTACGTTATTCAATTCCCCGTTAACACATATATTATTCTCTCTGCGGTATTTACCCTCACCATTATGTAACCATGGATCTAAGACCGCTTTGTGTGTTTTTCTACGATCACTCTCTCTAAAATCAAGAAAACTCTCCAATCCTGCAGGATTATCAACAAAGAAGCTTGAATCACCAAACTGCTCTCTCTCTTGCTCTCTTATTTCTTGGTGTTCAGCTTCTGTGTAAGCTGTTTTATATTCTAAATATACACCTTCAGCGGCAGAGTGTTCTTTCGTAAAGCGCTCGTCTCCAGCCGAAATACGGCTTGATAAAAAGTCATCAATCGCCCAATAACTTTTATAACTTGCACCT
>NZ_JBQSVO010000232.1:0-1547 GCF_052376275.1 Pseudoalteromonas sp. AOP7-A1-14
CATGGATATTTCAAGTTTACTCACACATAAGAGCATTGCGTGAAATTCTGAGCGTGAAAGTTCCAGACTTAACGCCCTCGCTGGGTATAACGAGCATAGCGAAGTTGTACCTAGCGGGGGCGGAATTTCACAGGTCTGAAGTTTTTACGCTGTTTTTGGCAGGGGCTAACGCGCTGCGCTTGTTGGCTCACAAAAACGTTTAAAATCGCCCACAGGCGATTTTAATCCGTTTTTGGAGCTTGCAAAGTTGTATCAGTAGAATACAATAGATGTATATACAAATGTAATTACAGGTGAGCTGTGGCTACTATAAATATTCGTGTGAATGATGAACTGAAAGAGCGTTCTTACGCAGCGTTAGAAAAGTTAGGAATAACGCCATCAGAGTTATTGAGACAAACACTGGAATACGTTGCACAAAGAGAAAAACTGCCGTTCAAGTCAGTGTTGCTAACAAGTGAAGATGAAGCGCTTATTGCTGTGGCACAAGCCCGTTTAGCTGATCCAAAAACCGGAGTAAAGGTCTCGCTAGATGACCTATGAGTTAGAATTTGCTTCTCATGCACTTAAAGAGTTGCGCCAGGGCAACATGGATTGAAATTAAATAACAAAGTATAAAGCTGAAACAAAAAAGCTTTATACTTTCTGGACTAGTTTTTCCGTTTGAAGCGCTAGTTAGCCGTTCCACCCCAATTTGATCAAGCCATTTTTAAGGTAATCCGCTAAAGGTGTTTTACTAGATATATAATCAGCAAAAGAGTCCTTATATTGCCCTAAAGCATCATTAACTAAACCATCAAAGTCAGCAGCCGTTTCACCACCTGCTCCTCTACCTAGCCACATGATTGCAGCTAATTCAGCTAATTCTTCTTTTGAAAGAGCTGCTATAGTTTCTTCCAAAACTCTTTCTTCGGAAGAAGTAGTAAAAATATCATCGATATTTATTTCTGAGCCTTTAATTACAGCTGAATCACCAGTATTGGGATAAGCTAATTGAGACTTTTCAATTATATTCTGAATAGTGCTGATTGTGATACTTTGCATTTAATTCTCCATTAACGACGTTAGGTCTATTTACTGCATAATAAGTCTTATTTATTTTGTAATCCCGATACGAAACTACTAAGAAAAAAGCATAAACCTTCAAGCTTTTCAATATCAAAACTCGTGATATCAAAACCTTTTTCGTATGGATATCGTGATTGCATAAAAGCTCCTTCTAGATTTGAAATATCATTATCAAAGTCACGTATCTCTTGCTTAGCACTAAAATGATCTTGTTTATAGCTATTAGCATAACGTTTTTTTATTTCACACCTGTATTCTTCAGGAACTTTACTAAAAATATTCTTTAATTCGTGTCCTGAATGTAAAGGCTTTACATTCAGAAGGCTAATCTCTTTTTCTGCGCCTAGAGGTGTATAAACATTTAGAGAGGACATACATTTCAAATAGAGCTCAATTGCAACTACACCTGTATTTAGTAGGGGTAATAATACGCCTGAACTGGGTGGTAACTTATTCAATATATTCCATGCTTCCATGTT
>NZ_JBQSVO010000233.1:0-1535 GCF_052376275.1 Pseudoalteromonas sp. AOP7-A1-14
TGTTGAGTAGAGCCCATTGCCGCAATGCCAATACCAGCTCGACCTGCTACATGAGGACCACCATTAACCGTAGACTCTCCTACTTCAATATTGGTATTGTCATTTTGAGTACCTACGTAATTTGCATGGGCAGCAAAGCTAAAAGTGGTTGTAAGTACGGCGAGTGTTGCGAATAATTTGTTCATTTTTCAGTTCCTTTTAAATAAAAAATCAATGAAATAAAAAGCACAACTAAGGTGCTTTCATTAACTACACCGAACGAAAAATAAAAACCCACAAAAAATAATAACTATTTAGTTTGTGGGTTTATTTTTTAAGCTAATTCAATAAATTAAAAGTTCATTTGTAGTTTTAACTTCACAGTTCTACCAGGAGCTGGAACGCTCGAACGAACCAGTGGGTCAATATAATAAAGATTAGTCAAGTTAGTGGCTACTAACTCAACGTTAAGGCGCTCACTCCAAATATACTTTGCGTATGCGTCAAAAGTCAGCGCTTTATCTCGCTCAAGATCTTCTTCAGTTTTATTGGCTGATAAATACACAATTCGTAATCCGGTTTCTAAGGAATTTTCGAAATAACGACCACCAAGGCTCAAGTTAACCGAGTCATTAGGAATAGCTTGATCACTTAAGTAACCACCTGCAAAACCAGCATGTACACAATTAGGAACAGAGCCCTCGACAGGGTCCTGAGTAATTGCAAGGCTTTCATCACAGACTTCATTCTTAGTCATGTGAGATAAACTTAAATCAGCAAAAAACGAACCATTGTCATAGCGGCCTTGAAACTCAAATCCTTGCAGCGTTTGCTTATCAATATTATAAAAACGAAGTAAATTACCTGAGCGTTCTATGACATCTTTTGTTTTATGATGAAAGTAGGTTAATTTAATGTCCCCTTGTTCAAAGTTATGTACAAACGCAGTTTCATAATTATAGGTATGCTCTGGTTTAATATCTGTGTAAGGGTTGTTATTAGCCGAGAAGCCTAAAGTACTTTCGAACATACTCGGGAAGCGGATGCCCTCGGTATAACGTATGTACACTCGACTATGTTCATTAAGTAAATAAGTTGCAGCAAATCCTGGAGCCCAGTGGCTGCCCTTTTTTTTACCGCCCTCAATTGGCTTCTCGTACTCATTAACAGGCCCACCCGCTTGGCGACAACTGCCTTCTATATAATTAGCTACGTTATTCAATTCACCGTTAACACATATATTATTTGCTCTGCGGTATTTACCCTCACCATTATGTAACCAAGGCTCTAAATTGACTTTATTTTTCATTTCTCGGACATCTTCAAGGTAGCTTAAAAAGTCTTCAAGGCCTGCAGCATCGCCTAAGAAAAGATCGCTATACTGCTCTCTCTCTTGCTCCCTTATTTCTTGATGTTCCGCTTCTGTGTAAGCTGTTTTATACTCTAAATATACCCCTTCAGCGGCAGAGTGCTCTTTCGTAAAGCGCTCATCCTCAGCCGCAATTCGGCTTGATAAAAAGTCATCAATCGCCCAATAACTTTTATAACTCGCACCA
>NZ_JBQSVO010000234.1:0-1473 GCF_052376275.1 Pseudoalteromonas sp. AOP7-A1-14
TAGCAATCACAGTGTGCTCATTATATTCACTGTTACTTAGATAATTACTGCCATACGCAAGACCTCGGAAACTCAATCCGTGGTGACCAGAATAAGCGAATCGTTTACTAATATTTGCATCAAAGTCAACACCGTCTCCCGATACAGCCTGAGGGGTTTCACGCTCAATTAAACACTCTTCGCTCGGCAGCGAAAGCAAACACGTATAACTTTGTGATGACTGATTCAAGTTATCGCTAAAACTTGGCCCTAACGCAAAAGACCCCCGCCAAGCTTGACGATAGTTAAGCGCATCAATAAAACTATTTACAGTGTGGCGCACACCGTCAACCTTAGGGTTGTCATTTGGTAACTGCTCAGCAATATGTTCAAACAATATAAGCGCATCAGTATTTTTATTATTATCAAACAACACCCGCGCCAACTCTAATTGACTAGGTAAAAAGTCTTGTCGCTGAGCTAATACAGCCAAATGTTGCTGTTCAGCTTCGTTTAAACGTCCAGCAGATCGAGCAATCGCACCTTGCGCATAATGAGCTAGCATTACATCGTAATTTTTTAGTGCCACATAGCGAGATAAAAAATCTTGTGCTGCTGGCCATTGTTTATGCTGAACTAACAAATAGACTGCTTGGCCTAATTCATGAACATTGTTATTAACTTGGATTTGCTGACCATTAATTGTAAAAGAGGAAGACTTAGCTGAATCATGCGCCGCATCGGCAACCATTGAATGCTCATTTTGTTTTATATTTTGCTCTATACGTTGCTGTAAATGTAATCGCGTTTCAGTCGATGCAGATAAGAGAGGGGAGTTTAACACTAACATTACTACCCATAATTGCACTGTATTACGGTAATAATGACTTTTATTTTGATGGTTCATAATAATACTCAAAAGCGTCAATTAAAGGGGCCAAATATTAGCCCCAACTAAATAATTGCGATTACTTTTTAGTTCCACCAAACGCAGTATCTAATTGACGATCAGCAAAGGTAGCAATACCTGCAAGTGACGCAGCATCAGCACCAAAGAAATGGCCTGTAGCTACACCCCGAGAAGTACCATTTGCTAACGAGGTACCATTAAATGCAGCTGTGGATGATGTTATGTTTGCATTCACTGTTAATGAAAGAGATGAATTAGCTAGGCTACCTGTTAACTTCTGAGCACCAAAATCAGCCGTAAAATCGCCTGTAAGTTGATTATTACCACTGAACTTATTTACTCCTTTAACTGCATAGCTAGCTATACCACTTACTGGTACTGTCGTGTTGGTATTATTACCAACATAATATACTGCGCGGTCGTTGCCATTACCGTTAAAATCTTGTGACCATTCACCAAACCAGACATCGCTAGTACCCACTTTTGCAAAATTAAATGTGCCAGTACCACCATGACCCATGCTTAAAGAGTGAATACCGTTAGTTGGTTGGGCATAAGCTGATAACGCCTGAAAATCAACTTTC
>NZ_JBQSVO010000235.1:0-1467 GCF_052376275.1 Pseudoalteromonas sp. AOP7-A1-14
ATATTTCCGAATCACTGCTATTTTTCCATCTTCGATTTCCAAAACTTCCATCGTTGAGTAGTGTAATTCAATGAGTTTATTTGTTTGAGGGTGAATTCCCTTACTAGATGTGGTGTATGTAATGGTAATCACATTGTGAGCGGGAATAACTTGGTTCAAAGTAGCTTCATGTTCAGAATGAGATCCTAAATAAAACAACATCCCTTCGCGAATACTTTCTTTGCCGTCAGGTAACCGGGAGTCATCCGAATCGTAGGGCAAGTGTTGGTGGGCGACATCAGGTTTAAGGAAAGACAGGTAGTGCTCTAAGTCTTTTTCAGTAGCATCAGGTGCCTGTGTTGCTGCCCATGCTAAAAAATACTTTTTTCCGAATACGGATAAATCTGTGTCTGCTATCGCGTTAAATGACGAGACTAAGGTAAAAAAAGTAAGCATCCATCTATTCATAAAAACCTCCACTGTTTAGATTAGGTATAACGCCGCTCAGCACGCGCGGCTTTGTAGTGAAGGCGAAGCCGCAACGAAAAAGACGTCGCCGTGCCTGGCCTTGTTAAATTGTTATAGCGCCATATGCAACAGCGGATAAGGTTTACCCTGACCATCGACTGGCGACCGACCTGTCACTTTAAAGCCAATATGCTGATAAAAACCTAGCGCCTGTTCATTCTGCTCGTTTACATCGACCTTTGATACTCCCTGCTCTTTGATAGCATGGGCAGCCAACATGGCACCAATGCCTTTTCCGCGTGCATCGGGTGAGATGAATAACATTTCAATATTACCGTCATGGACGCCGTAGAATCCCTGAATTTTACCATGACCATTTTTAGCGCACCTTAAATCAACTGCGTCAAAATACTGCTCCAGAATTAACGGTTTTAACTCCTGTAGATCATCTTCAGCCAGAAAATCATGGGTTGCCCTGACCGAAGCTTCCCAAACTTCTATAAGCTTAAGGTGATCTGCTTTTTCTACGATCTCAATATTCATCACTACATCCGATTGAAAATTTAACGCCAGCAATAAACGGCGCCCTGACAAGGGCGTCCGGTGGAGGCCGAAGGCCGGAACGAATTTAATTGCCTTGTTAAATCGTCACTTCCCACGGCAATGGTTCTCGTAGAAATCTAACAGAAAATCGTCAGTTTCTTGGTTAGCTGCGGACCAATCATAACCAAACCAATTGTCCCAACCAGATTCGATAATCAACTTACCCCGATGAAAACGTGGATGGACGGCCTCATCTGTTACCGGAGGGACATACGGCCCCCAGCGGTAAAAGCCATAGCGCAGCATGAGTAACAGACTGACTTTCCATGAACGCCAAAATGAGAAGGTCG
This sequence comes from Pseudoalteromonas sp. AOP7-A1-14, assembly GCF_052376275.1. Lineage (NCBI taxonomy): Bacteria > Pseudomonadati > Pseudomonadota > Gammaproteobacteria > Alteromonadales > Pseudoalteromonadaceae > Pseudoalteromonas > Pseudoalteromonas sp. AOP7-A1-14. The sequence goes on from NZ_JBQSVO010000235.1 coordinate 1,341, forward strand.
AAATGGTTACCCTCCCACTGGCGTTATCTCTGACTTCGAATCCCTTACTCATAGTCTGTCGTGACATTTAACGCCGAAGCTCAGTTGCCGCTGTAGAGCGAAGCGGAACAGCGGTCAATTGCAGCGA
>NZ_JBQSVO010000236.1:0-1436 GCF_052376275.1 Pseudoalteromonas sp. AOP7-A1-14
CAGGGAATTCTCTTATCAATCCCCTGTAATAGTTATGTATAAGCTGCCTTCGTGGAAATATGCATCACAATCCCAGATAGATAGTTATTTGGGAAGTGATTGGAAAGTTCCATGGGGTTTATTCTAAGTAATGAGGCAGAGTATTTTCCCCATTTAATGATAGAAGTTCTGCAGATGAGAGGTTTTGTTTACTAACGAAATACTTGAAAGCAAGTCGTCAACAAAGAAGGGCGTTTCGATAGTACAATTATCAAATCGGTACGGATGTGAAATCCCTAATAAGAAAACTTTTTATCAACTTTTTGCCGTAAAACACCGTTCCTTTAGGTCGGTGATATAAGGCAATAGTCGCGAAGCGACTAAGTGGGTTGTTCCTTTTTGATTGACTGTATATAATAACAGTATGATTATTTGCAAAGCTTATAAATTTCGTTTAAAAACAACACCCGATATTAACGCTAAAATGGCGCAATATGCGGGAAATTGTCGATTCTTGTGGAATAAAGCCTTAGCGATTAACTTATTTAAGTTACAGAATGAACAAAAAATTTGCTACTACCAAGAGTTGGATTTCTTTTCCAAACTTTGGAAAAAAAGCGAGGAGTATGGCTTTTTAACACTATCGCCCGCACAAACTATCCAACAAACATTAAAACAGCTTGAACGCGCCTTTAAAGACGCATTCGATAAAAACCAACCACTCAAACGGGTGCCTACTTTTAAGAAAAAAGGAGAGGTGAATAGCTTTAGTTTTCCACAAGGCTTTAAAATCGACAAGAATGGGAAACGTATTTTTTTACCTAAAATCGGTTGGGTTAATGTTAGAAAAAGCCAAGCTATTTTAGGAAAAGCTAAAAACGTCACTGTTTCACAAAAAGAAAAGCACTGGTTTGTTTCAATCCAAGTTGAACAAGAAGTAGCACCACCTAAGCACCCATCAAACGCCATAATTGGCGGAGATTTAGGCGTGAAACGCCTAATTACCTTTTCTGATGGCAGTTTTGTGGAGCCGATAGATACCAGTAAACAGACAATCAGGATCAAACGATTACAGAAGCAACTTGCTAGAAAAGTGAAATTTTCAAGTAACTGGAAAAAATTAAAAGCAAAGATCACAACATTTCATACGAAAGTTGCCAATATTCGTCATGACAAATTACATAAGATCTCAACACAGTTGAGCAAAAGCCACGCAATCATCGTACTAGAAGATCTTAAAATTAGAAATATGACGAAAAACAGCAAAGGCAACAGTGAGCAGCATGGAAAAATGGTGAAACAAAAATCTGGCTTAAACCGCGTCATTCTCAATCAAGGATGGGGAATGTTTAAAGAGATGCTGAAATATAAGCAGGATTGGCTCGGCGGTCAGGTTATTTTTGTTGATCCGAAACCTACCAGTCAAACGTGTCCAGCGTGTGGCCATCAATCAAAAG
>NZ_JBQSVO010000237.1:0-1406 GCF_052376275.1 Pseudoalteromonas sp. AOP7-A1-14
GTTGCGTTATTTATAGTGGCATTTATTTTTAATTTATTTCTGACTATACCGGTATCACCTAGCAATAATTTTATTTTATCTTCTGAATAATTCGCTATTTTTTCCGCATCAAAATTATCAAACGCTTTTAAGTAGCCATTCCTCTTTTGAAGAATCGTTGCCCAACTCAACCCTGATTGAGCACTTTCTAAAATAAGCATTTCAAAAAGTATCCTATCATCATAAACGGGTACACCCCATTCATCATCATGATACTGAGTTTCTAACGGGTTAGAGTTAGCCCATTCACATCTATTCATAACACCCTCTGGTTACACCTAGACATAATGACTCCCACACGGTGTTAGCCTCCGCTTTTCGTGGGTTAGCTTAATTCAAAGCCAGAGCCATAATTAGTTTGTCAAATAACTAAACAGCAGAGGCTAACATGAATAAACATACCATACTTTTTATTGGTCTTGATACACATAAAGAATTCAATGAAGTCGCCTATATTGAAGAACATAGAGGCGCTCATGTTCACCTTGGTCGAGTTTCATCTTCCAAAGTGGCCGTTCAAAAACTTGTTCGTCAGTTCGAATCGAAATACCCTGGCGCAACGCTACACTTTTTCTATGAAGCCGGTCCATGTGGTTATTGGATTTACAGATTAATTACCAGCCTCGGCCATTGCTATTATGTGGTTGCACCCTCTCTTATTCCTAAAAAGCCTGGTGAGAAGATTAAAACCGATAAACGTGATGCCCTTAAGCTTGCTAAATTACTTAAATCTGAGGATTTAACACCTATCTATGTTCCTGAGCCTGAAGATGAAGCTGTACGCGATTTATCTCGTGAACGCGAAGTGACAATGAAGGACTTAAAAGATGCTAAGTATCAATTAAAGGCGCTGCTGCTTCGCAATAATATTAATTACGAAGGCACTGCGAATTGGTCACAAAAGCATTTACATTGGCTCACTGAGCTTGTGCTGCCACACCCAGCACATCATCTTACAAGAGTTTTTACACACAATTACTGAACGAATAAGCCGACTTGAACGGCTAGACAATGAACTAACACATCACGTCCATCAATGGCGTTATTATCCCGCTGTTAAAGCAATACAAGCTATGCGTGGCGTTCGATTATTGGTCGCCACCGGCTTGTTGCTGAGCTTAGTGATTTATCTCGCTTCGACCATCCCCGTAAATTAATGAGTTATCTCGGTCTTGTACCCAGTGAACACTCGAGTGGTGGCAAGCGCCATATTGGCGCCATCACAAAATGCGGAAACGGCCGAGCAAGACGCCTTCTCGTCGAAGGCGCACACACTTATCGGTATGCAGCAAATATATCGACCGATATGCAAAAACGACAAGAAGGTTTACCAAAGGACATTATTGATATTGCGTGGAAGGCACAAC
>NZ_JBQSVO010000238.1:0-1365 GCF_052376275.1 Pseudoalteromonas sp. AOP7-A1-14
TCGGAGGACAATAATTATAAATAGTTCGTTACATGTAACTGTGGCTAACCTTCTGTTTTATATAACTTTGTTTGAGGTTACACTTTTGGATGTTTTTAACTATCTCAAAAGTAACCTTAATTTGAAATTATTAACATTAAATTCAGGCAGTTAGCTGTATATTAGTTGCGTTACATTGCTATTGTCCGCAAGAACATTGCTCAGAGCCATGTTTTTTCGTATTAACGTAGCATTTTGTGATTGAACTTTAGCGAGCATAGCTTTCAATTCTGCCACCTCAGACCGCAACTCTCGATTGCGGTCTTTGTATTTATTAAGTTCAGTTTGTTTGGCATCACGTTGCTGTCGAATATCTTTGTTTACACCGCCTTTAATACGCTCTAATAGTTCAGGGCAATCACGGTGAATCAATGCTCGACTTACACCTGCTTCTTCGGCAACGGCAGCGACACTCATTTTGCGTTTATGAGAAACAGTATTTGGACGACCTTTTTCGATTCGAACAATGGCAAGTCGAACCGCTTTATGTGTCGCTTTTTCTTTCTGGTTAGACATTTATCACCTCGATATTCTCTCTTTCGTTAATCTCTTGCTTCATAGCTTCAACATCAATACCCAATGCCACTAGAACCTTTTCACAGCGTTCCATGCCTTTTTTTACCGCCGCTCTACCAGCTTCACCAATATCATCCAATTGCATCAGTTTCATTTGCTGCACTAGCATTCCCTCCCAATAGGGCAGGTGTCGCTTATCTACAATGCCGCTTTCACAGCTATCAGGCTTACCACACTTACACTCATCATCATTGGTGCACCACCCAATACCTGTTGAGCGAATTGGTATGGAGCTAGAGTATGCCTTTGCCATAGCACTAAGAGAGCCAAAAGATTTAATTAACTCTTTATCCTCACGGACTTTCATGATGTTTTGAGCTATGTCGCCACCAGTGATAGGCATGTCTAGTTCAAACCAATCTTGCTTAATTTCTTCTTCAACCAGATATTTCTCTCGAAGCATTTCTTCAAACAATTCAGCATCAAAAGCATCATTAAAGGCATACAAAGTGGTCATGGTAATTGACCAATGTTTAAAGTGGTCTTTTAATGCTCTCAAGTCACCTAATTCAGAGTGAACCGCATAATTAGCAAAGGTACGTCTGAATTGGTGCGCTGATAGGTTCCAATTATTCCCTATTTGTTCACATAAGTTTGGCAACCTAGTGTTAGTCATTGCCACCCCTGACAATAGGTAAATTGCGTTTCCTTTTCCCCGGTTTTTCGATAGGCAGATGTGGTTTGAGATTTCCTCAAGTCGATGTGCTTCCACATGATCGTTGCTTGCTTTCGCTTTTAGTAAATCACACT
>NZ_JBQSVO010000239.1:0-1342 GCF_052376275.1 Pseudoalteromonas sp. AOP7-A1-14
AATCGGGTAGCCGGAGGTCTCTAACCTCCAGCCCCCACACCACCCATCATGCGGGTCCGCAATGGGCGGTTCATCTCCCGTAATGAATGTTGATCCAAATATCCCTCAATGACACTAAACCTTGTGAAGCTAAGTAGTTATTGCCTAGCGCAATGTTAATACCTTTTGTTTTTGAGCTTCTACAAGGGCCTTTACTGGTGATACCACAGGCTATGGCGAGTCGTTCGCTAACACCCAATTTCATTAAACTGCGTACTTTGGTGCGAGGTTTACGCCATTGCCGCCAGTAGCACATTCTTATCCTACGTCGGATCCAATGATCTAAATCCACCGTTAGCTGATAAGCGTTGGCTATCAGGTAGTAGTGTCCCCAGCCGCGCAAATACTGCGTGAGTTTATGAATTTGTAGGGTCATTGAGATCCCCCAGTTGCGGTTAGTGAGTTCCCTGACATTTGCTTTGAATTTCTTTAGCGCCTGTTCGTGGATCTGCACTTGACCGTAACGGAATGTGAACCCGAGAAATTTTGAGCCTGATACTGGACCCACTCGACTTTTCGATTCGTTCACTTTGAGCTTTAATCGCTTAGTGATGAACGCAGTAATTTCCCGCTGGATTATTAATCCTTCGCTTTTCGTTTTTACTAAAATGATTATGTCATCAGCGTAACGTGCAAACTTAAGGTGTTTGTAGGTTAGCTTCTTATCTAATTCATCGAGTAAGATGTTGGAAAGCAAAGGGGATAATGGCCCACCTTGAGGGACTCCTTTGGTTGACTCAAACCACAGACCTGTTTCGCGCTCTGCGATCCCCGCTCGTAAGTATTTACCGAGTAGGCGCATGAGTGCTTTGTCTTTGACTTTACGGCTAACACGATTCATCAGCATGTCATGGTTTACTTCATCAAAGAACTTAGACAAGTCGATATCAACCGCTGTTTTATAACCTTGTTTAACACAAGACTGAACATGGTTCACTGCTTGACTGGCTCTTTTATGAGGGCGATAACCATAACTATGTGGTGAAAATTGAGGCTCAAAGTAAGGGCTGATCACTTGAGCAATGGCTTGTTGGATCACTCTGTCGATAACAGCAGGGATCCCAAGCATTCGCTCACCGCCATCAGGTTTGGGTATCATCACGCGTTTGACTGGCAAGGGTTGATAAGTGCCGTTAAGTAATTGTTGTTTAATACCCAGCCAATGTAACTTAGCGAAGTCATTAAATTCCTCAATACTCATATTATCAATACCCGCAGCCCCTTTATTGCGCTTAACATGTTGCCATGCTGCACCAATATTGTGGTTGCTCAGTACCCTTGCCATCAGGTCACGATCTGTTTT
>NZ_JBQSVO010000241.1:0-1321 GCF_052376275.1 Pseudoalteromonas sp. AOP7-A1-14
CTTATATGGACTCCCTATTAATGTCAAAAATAAAATTGAAATAAATTAGATGCTAGCTTATATACGGGCTCAAATTGAGGAGCTACCCCTGGCCTCAAATGTATTCGCACCTTCATGACTTTTCTGTTGAGCAGTTTTTCAAACTTCAGACCCTAACAGTCTATTGAAGGTCGGTCTTACCTATTTCAATCGATCTTTCTGACAAGTCTTTAAGCCACAAGTAATTGTGGCTGATAATCTTTGTTATGCTTTTGCATTGCAAAAGCCGTTCTGATTGTTTTATTTGCTAACGCTATAGCGGCTACTTTTTTGCCTCGACGTACACTTAATGCTTTTAACCATATATCTTTTTGGCTACGAACTTCTCTTTTTTCTAGTTGTGAAACAACAGCTAATGCGCCTTTATACAAAGCACTACGCAGCTTCTTATTTCCTACTACTTTAGATATCGAGCCTATATTTTGTTTTCCCCCGCTACTATGCTGTACTGGTGTTAGACCAAAGCAGGCCGCAGCTTCTCGACCATTTTTAAAATGGGTTATATTACCTAGTGCTATTTTAATCAGTATTGCACAGACAGGTCCCACGCCTTCTAATGCTTGCAAACGTATACAGGTTTGATCTTCTTTAATTACTTCATGCAATTGCTTTTCAATCAGCTTCACCTCTTCAATCGCCTCAGTAAAACGCTGATAAACTCGGTTAATTGTGAAGCGAAAAGCGCCTGTTAGGCTGTTTTCAGCATCTTCTAATATCTCAGGTATCGCTTGGGTCAACTTCGTATCCCCTTGAGCAATTGGGTAACCAAACTCTAACAATAAAGCTCTTAGTTGATTACCTAAACTGACTTTTTCTTTGACTAATAAATCACGCATACATTCAATGCCTTGTAAGCATTGCTCTTGCACTGAAAGTAAACGACTTCCTTTTATATGAGGCTGTCTCGCTGCAACTGAAATAGCCAGCGCATCATTTGCATCGGTTTTCTGCCCTTGACGAAACGCTTTTACCTGTCGCGCGTTAATCGCTTTGATCTGGTGCCCTGCCTGTTTAGCAAATTGCGCCCAATAATGCGTTCCGCCACATGACTCCATAGCAACTAAAGATTGCTTTTCTTTAATTAATAACTCTTTAAGCTTGGCTCTGCTTATTGTTTTGTTATAAATAACTTTGCCATTGCTTTGCGTTTTGCAAACTTGAAATAAATTTTTTGCTAAATCAATCGCTATCACATTACAATTCAACATGTATGGGCTCCTTAGTAAAAGTTTGGACACTTATTACGTTACTTCTGATGGAAGTGGGAGTCCATACATCTGTT
>NZ_JBQSVO010000242.1:0-1301 GCF_052376275.1 Pseudoalteromonas sp. AOP7-A1-14
TTAAAACTAACGGTTGTACAAGCAGATGGGCAAAACGTTGAACCAGTGACAGTTGATGAATTTAGATTCGGCCCTGGTGAAACCTACGACGTAATTGTTGAGCCTAAAAATGATGCCTATACGATTTTTGCTCAAAGTATGGATCGCTCTGGTTACGCAAAAGGAACTTTATCAAGCTCGCCTAATATTGATGCGCCAGTACCTGCACTTGACCCTGTTGAATGGTTAACGATGACCGATATGATGGGCAATATGACCCACGGCGGTGAGCACTCTGCAATGGCTGGTATGGCAGGCATGTCAGGTATGAACTCTAAAGAAATGGATCATAGCGCTATGGACCACGGTGCAATGGCAATGGATCATAGCAAACATGGTATGTCTGAAAACCCATTAGCGGTTGCCAGCTCTAAAGTGCGTCATGCAAAAACGGAGTATGGAGCTTCAGTTGATATGCCTAGAACAAATCTTGATGATCCTGGTATTGGTTTACGTAAAAATGGTCGTCGTGTTTTAACACTTGCAGATTTACACTCACTTGAAGGGATCACTAACCAGCAAGAGCCAGAAGCTGAAATTGAGCTGCATTTAACCGGAAACATGGAGCGTTATAGCTGGTCATTTGATGGCTTAGAATTTGGTAAAAGCACGCCAGTGCATATGAAGCATAACCAACGTTTAAGAGTTATTTTACAAAACGATACCATGATGACACACCCTATGCATTTGCATGGTATGTGGAGTGATTTAGAAAACGAGCAAGGTGATGTGCAAGTACGACGTCATACGATTCCTGTTCAACCCGCACAAAGAATCAGCTTTTTAACCACCCCTCATGATGTAGGTCGCTGGGCTTGGCATTGCCATTTATTATTCCATATGGATGCCGGTATGTTTAGAGAGGTAGTCGTATCATGAAACAATTAAAACTATCTAAATCATTCGGTTTATTAATGTTAACTGGGGCTTCATTAATTAGTTTCCCTTTATTAGCGCAAAGTGAAATGGCACAAATGAATAGCGCTAAGATGCAACCACAAGGAGGAAGTGCACCTAAAGATGCAAGAGACTCACATGCTTACTCTGCGGGAACAACTTTAACAGAAGGCCCATATGCGCTTGAGGGCAATGAACGATTAACACTCGCTGATGAGCATCCATTTTATGCATTACTAGGCGATCGTCTTGAATATAACGAGCAAGCAAACGCAGGTGTATTTGACTTACAAGCATGGTACGGCACTACCTTTGATCGATTGGTAATTAAAACCGAGGGTGATTTCAGCGAAGGAAGTATTGAA
>NZ_JBQSVO010000243.1:0-1291 GCF_052376275.1 Pseudoalteromonas sp. AOP7-A1-14
CGTTATGCACTCTCAGCCTTGACACTATTTTGTTCAGGGTTTAAGTACACTTCTTTTGGTAAATCCCAATTACGGATATTACCGCTCCAGCGCTCAGGGTGAGCATCTTTAGCACCTTGATAAACTTCTTTTCTATTAGCCAATATGTCACCCGCTAATCCTGAATGCCTTTGATGTGGGCTGACGTATTTGATGCCACTATGTTTGTGGTTAAAATTATACCAGTGGCTAAATTTCAACACCCAACTACGCGCCTCATCAATTGTTGAAAACCCTTTATACGGATAGTCAGGGCGATATTTACACGTTTTAAATATCGACTCAGCATAAGCATTATCATTGCTCACCCTAGGACGATTAAAAGACGACACGACACCTAAACTATAAAGTGTTTCAAGCATTGATGAGCCTTTCATTGGGCTTCCATTATCCGAATGCAGTACCAGAGGATTATCTTTAACTCCTTCTTTTAAATGAGCTTTCTTAATTAATATTGATGCATTTTCTGCTGATTCGTCATCATGAATTTCCCATCCAACAATCTTTCGACTAAATATATCGAGTATCAAATATAAATAAAAATGCAGCCCTTTAGCGGGGCCTGGTAACCAAGTAATATCCCAACACCACACTTGGTTTGGCCCTGTAGCACAGTGTGTCGTCGGTACTTTTCTCTCTTTTATCTGACTACGTCCGCGAGCGTTTTGCTGTTTTTCTTCATGAAGAACACGATAATATGTTGATTCAGAAGCAAGATAAATACCCTCATCTGCTAATGTAGGGACGATTTGGCTTGGTGGTAAGCTCTTAAAATCATCGCTATTAACGATGGCTAATATGTTATCTCTCTCTGCTTTTGATAGCTTATTTTTTGGCTCAGGGCGCTGAGATATTGGTCTACCATCTGTTTTTATGTTCCCGTCAACAGTCCAACGTTGATACGTCCGGACACTGATCCCAAGTTCACGGCAAGCTTTAAACTTTGGCGCACCAGAACTCACAGCTTCATTAACTAGTTTAACTGCTTGAATGCGAGCTGAGTCGAGGATCATTCGTCCTCGGCTTCCCCCCAGATCGCATTTGCTTTTTTTCTTAACACCAATAGTGCTGCGGTTTCAGCGAGTGCCTTATCTTTTCGACGTAGCTCCTTTTCTAATTGATTGATCTGTTTTTTATCTTTCTTTGTTTCGGTGGAGAAGGCTTTTTCTTGCTCTTTAACGTTAGCGTTTGCATCTATACACGCATTTCGCCAAGCCGATACTTGTTCCACATAAAGACCTTTGCCTCGGCA
>NZ_JBQSVO010000244.1:0-1287 GCF_052376275.1 Pseudoalteromonas sp. AOP7-A1-14
GGCGATAGGTAATAGATTTAATGTTACACAAAGGCAGGTCCGATATTGGACCGCTGTTTATCGAATTCATGGCGCTGAAAGCTTCAGGTCTGTTCACAAACCTTATTCTCAAGCATTTAAGATAGAAGTGTTAAAATCGATGGCAGCTAACAGTTGGTCACTCAGCTATACCAGTGCGTTCTTCGATTTATCGTCCCCAGGTATTCTTTTTCAATGGCAAAAGCTTTATGCTCGCGATGGTATATCCCGTCTCCAACCACAGAAAAAAGGTAGGCCAACCATGACAAATAATTCTTCTTCATCAAAACCAGTAGAGCAAATGACTGAGGAGGAGTTACGAGAAGAGTTAGCATACTTACGAGCAGAGAATGATGTGCTAAAAAAGTTAGAAGCCTTGGCTCAAGCCAGAAAGAAAAAAGCAAAGACAAGACGATAGTCGTCGAAGAGTTCAAGGCAAAACATAGCTTACGACATCTATTAAAGGCCACGGGGTTGGCGAAGAGTGTCTACTATTATCATCGAACTACATGTGAGCAGCCCTGCGCCAACAGTGATTTACTCGTAAAAATACGTGATATCTATCACACGCATAAAGGGCGATATGGCTATCGCAGAATTACGAGTGCCCTAAGAAAAATGGGGGTACTCGTTAATCATAAGCGCGTTCAACGTCTAATGAATGAGTTAGGCCTTAAGTCAAAAGTAAGGCCTAAGCGCTATAAATCTTACAAAGGTGAAGTGGGTAAAATCGCAGAAAATACGCTTAACCGCGAGTTTACTGCGCAGAAGCCTAATCAAAAATGGGTAACGGATGTGACGGAGTTTAAAGTGGATAATGAGAAGGTATATCTATCGCCTATGATTGACTTATTCAACCAAGAGATAATCAGTTACGAAGTAAGAAAATCCGTTGCGCTTCCCTTGGTAACTGACATGCTTAAAACCGCAACGGCTAAGTTGAAGCCGAACGAGAAGCCGATAGTACACTCAGACCAAGGATGGCAATATCAAAACAAGCAATATCAAAAGCACCTTAAAGAAAAAGGGTTAAAACAAAGTATGTCTAGAAAAGGAAACTGTTTAGATAACGCTGTTGCTGAAAATTTCTTTGCCATACTGAAAAGCGAGATGTATCACAACGAAACGTTCAAGGACGCGAATGAACTCATTGAAAACATCAAAGAATATATCCACTATTATAACAATGAGCGTATTAAGCTGAAACTAAAAGGCCTGAGTCCGATACAATATCGAAATCAGGCCTTGGCTGCCGCTTAGAAATGAGTC
>NZ_JBQSVO010000245.1:0-1254 GCF_052376275.1 Pseudoalteromonas sp. AOP7-A1-14
GTAATGGTCTAATGAAACTGGACAGGTTTATAGCGTAAAATGAGCTAAACCCAAAAGGTATCACTATGACCAGAAAATCAAAAGTAACACTCAGTGCACAACAAAAACTTGAATATGCCAAATTAATGGTAGAAGAAGGTTATACCAATAAGCAAATTGAAGAGATGTCTGGCGCAGGAAAGTCAGCAGTATCACGTTGGAAGCAACAATATCTATCTGAGCTAGATGGTAAGAGCCCGGGAAATGTACAAGCACTCACACCAGAACAGCAACGTATTCAATTGCTAGAGAAGCAGCTACAGCGAGCTTTAAGGGATAATGATATATTAAAAAAAGCCACCGCTTTCTTCATTCGCGACAATCAAAATTTAAAGTAATTAAAGCGTTGAAGAAAGCGACCCCAAGCTATACGGTATCTGAGTTGTGTCGTGCTTTAGAAGTCAGTACAAGTAGTTATTACTATGCGCCCGTCGCGCCAAATAAGTCAGAGCAGGCACTGCTGGAGTTAATTAAATCTATCGCTGACGATTCTGGTTATACGTATGGTAGACGCAGAGTGAACGTTGAACTGAATGCGTTAAATCATACGATTGGAATATATAAAACAGCGGCACTGATGAAAAAGTTGAATATAAAAGCCATCAGGCCGAAGAAAAAACATTACTACCCTAACTCAGGTGATGAACATAAGTACGCACAGAACCTCTTAAAACGAGAGTTTAACCCTGATTCACATAACACGCATTGGGTCGGTGATATTACCTATATCAGGAACCATCAAGGGTGGAGCTACTTGGCCTGTGTGTTAGACTTATCAACGAGGGAAGTTGTAGGGTATGCCTTATCAACAAGCCCAAATGCTGAATTGGCTATAGCAGCATTGAATAATGCTATTAAGCGTCAACAGCCGGTTCTTAATCAACTGATGTTTCATTCCGATCAGGGGTGTCAGTATTCTGCGGCCTCGTTTAGAGCTCGGTTATCACAACTAACTATAACGCAAAGTATGAGTCGTCGAGGTAATTGTTGGGATAATGCAGTAATGGAGCGATTTTTTAGAAGTTTAAAAACAGAGCGACTGAATCGCCTGTCATTTATAAATCATCATTCAGTTATAAGTGAGGTGGACAATTATATTCAGTTTTACAATTACAAACGTAGGCATTCTACGCTTAATTATATGACGCCACATCAGAAATATAATGAATTAAAAAATGCCGCTTAGAATCTCTACAGAATTTGTTGACCATTACA
>NZ_JBQSVO010000246.1:0-1244 GCF_052376275.1 Pseudoalteromonas sp. AOP7-A1-14
TGATCTGAACCAATAGTTTTGGACACCTCATTAAGTGAGTAAACTAACTCATAGAGGTGAAACATGACAACTAAGACCAAACGTAAATCCTATTCAGAAGAATTCAAAGAAGAAGCACTAAAGCTGGCGAGTAAAGTAGGTTTTGCTCAAGCTGCCAGAGAATTAAGTGTCGCAGAGTCCCAGCTTTACTATTGGCGAACTGCTGCTCTGAAAAAGGCATCTACATCAGATAGAGAAAGTACGTTAGCTACCGAGAATGCTCGTTTGAAACGCCAACTAGCGGTGCAAGCAGAGGAGCTAGACATATTAAAAAAAGCCGCCACCTACTTCGCGAAAAATCAAAAATAACACGATTTGAATTTATGCAAAGCTACCGAAGCACATTCAGCGTTATCAGAATGGCTAAGGTACTTTGTGTATCGCCAAGTGGGTTTTATGCATGGATAAAATCATGTGAGCACGTGTGTAAGCGCAAACAACAACAGCAAATGTTAGATACTCAGGTCAAAGCCGTATTTGTTGACAGTAAAGAGCGAGACGGTGCGAGACGTATCCAAGTCGAGCTGGCGGAGCAAGGGAATAAACATGATGTAAAAACCATCAACAGAAGCATGGGACGTCAGGGTTTAGTAGCTAAAGCAGCTCGTAAATTCAAGTCGACCACCGACAGTAAACACAATTTACCTGTGGCCCCTAATTTACTTGAGCAGAACTTTACCGCCGATAAGCCCAACCAAAAATGGGCAGGTGATATCACGTATCTAATGACCAGCGAAGGATGGCTTTACCTCGCTGTGATTATCGACCTGTACTCGCGCTCAGTGATTGGTTGGTCAATGAGTACACGCATGACATCATCTTTGGTGTGTGACGCCCTGCAAATGGCTATCTGGCGCCGAGGTAGACCTAAAGATGTCATTGTACATAGTGATAGAGGCAGCCAATATGCTTCCCATGCTTATCGTGATTTATTAAGCGAACATCATTTAATGCAAAGTATGAGTCGTAAAGGCAACTGCTGGGATAATGCGTGTGTGGAAAGCTTCTTCCATTCACTCAAGGTCGAAGCCATCCAATATGAGCCTATTATGAACCGAGAAACCATGAGGCAGCATGTATTTGAATATATAGAAATTGATTACAACAAAAAGAGAAGGCATAGTGCGTTAGGCTATTTAAGCCCCGAGAAATTTGAACAACTAAATGTCGCTTAACGAAGTGTCCACTAATGATGGTTCAGATCA
>NZ_JBQSVO010000247.1:0-1220 GCF_052376275.1 Pseudoalteromonas sp. AOP7-A1-14
TGACGACCACCGTGTAAGCGAAAAAACCTTAGCGTTTTACATGCAAGCAAATTTCGAAACCGAGTTTAATGGCATGCTAGTTAATATAACTACAGGCCTGCGTTATGAAAAAACAGACGTTACCGCAAACAGCTTAGAACGCCCGGCAGTAAACATGGAATGGGTAAACGGTAGTGAGTGGTCATACATTTATGCTAATGAACGCTCATTCTCTGAAGGTGAAGGCAGCAGTAGTGAATTTTTACCTAGTTTTGATATGAATGTTGAAGTGGTTGAAGATGTAATGGCTCGTTTTTCTTATAGCCGAAGCCTTGCTCGTCCACCAGTGAGCTCACTACGTTCAACAACTTCATTTTTAGGCAATCCTAAAGTAGGTCAACGTACAGTTTCTGTTGGTAATCCTAACTTAAAACCCTACACATCTGATAACTTAGATTTATCACTAGAGTATTACTACGGTTCTGGCAGCTATGTATCAGCAGGTTATTTCCGTAAGCAGGTTGAAAACTTCCTAGTTAATGTAACAACAGAAGAAACGCTAGGCGGTATAACAGACCCGTACAGCGGAGATCGTGCTGAGCAAGCACGCGCTGATTTGGCCGCCGCAGGTGAGTTACAATCGGACCAAGCAATTCATGACCAAATAAATGAAAACCAAGGCACCGCACAAGGAACCTCAATTGTTGGTAATGCTTCAGACCCATTAACTAACTTCTTCGTTTCACGTGATAACAACGTTGAAACTGCAAATCTATGGGGTTACGAAGTAGCGGCTCAGCATATGTTTGGTGACTCAGGCTTTGGTGTTACTGCCAATGCGACATTTGTTTTTGGTGATGTAGAAGCTGATCGTGATGCAACGGGCTATCAGTTTGCGCTACCTGGATTAAGTGATTCAGCTAATATTTCTGCAATTTATGACTTAGATGGCTTATCTGCTCGCCTCTCATATAACTGGCGTGATGAGTTCTTAACAGGTTTTGATCAACATTCATCGCCTATCTTCACTGAAGCCTACGGACAGTTGGATGTGAACGTTAACTATTCAGTAAACGATCAATTAACGGTATTTATTGAAGGCCTAAACTTAACGGATGAAACGCAGCGTACTTATGTTCGCTACTCAGAACAGTTACTTAGTGCTTACCAATATGGTGCGCGTTATAACATAGGCTTCCGTTACGCTTTTTAAGATTTTGTAGTTAAAAAGCCGCTTTATG
>NZ_JBQSVO010000248.1:0-1216 GCF_052376275.1 Pseudoalteromonas sp. AOP7-A1-14
GATTCAATAAGGTAATGGATGCACCTATTTTGGCTATGTCTGTTTATCGAATTTTAGACTTTCTTGAGTCGGTAGACTTAGTACACCGATTAAAGTCAGAGAATAAATTTATGGCATGCAGTCATGCAAATGACGGATGCCAGCATCAGCTATCTATGTTTTTGATTTGCAGCTCATGCAACAAAGTCATAGAGATGAATGATGTGAATGACAAAGTAAAGGCTTTGTTCGAACAGGTGGAATTTACCGGTTTCACTCCGAGCAAGTCACAGTTAGAAATTACAGGTTTATGTTGTCAATGCAAACCAAAGCCGCCTAAAACCAATTAGAGGAAACTAGAATGAAATCAACACAAAGTGTAATGGATAAGTTTGCTATCGGGCTTTCAATGATGTGCACAATCCACTGTTTTGCAACTCCTATTTTGCTGACGCTATTACCTAGTCTTGCAGCCTTACAACTAAATAACGAACAGTTTCATTTATGGGTACTGGCGGCCGTTATACCTACCAGCATACTTGCATTGAGCTTGGGTTGTAAAAAGCATAAACGTTTTCGTTATATGGTGTCAGGGTTTGTTGGTGTGATTTTAATGGTACTGGCAGTAACTGCAGGTGAAGCCCTGTTTGGTGAGTTGGGCGAGAAAGGGTTTACGCTTGTTGGTGCGGCGTTTATTGCTGTTACGCACTGGTTTAATTATCGCCAGTGTTTAGCCAAAAATAATGATTGTCCGTGCTCTAGTAGTGTGTCGGAGTAAGCAAATTGAAAGTGACATTAATAAAGCAGGCTAAGATTGTTAATGAAGGCAAGTCATACATTAGTGATGTATGCATTGTTAATGGCCGGATAGAAAAAATAGCAGCAGAAATTTCAGCACAAGCTGGTGATACTATAATCGCAGCAGATGGCTGCTATTTATTGCCCGGCATGATTGATGACCAAGTACATTTTCGTGAACCTGGTTTAACGCATAAAGGTAACATAGCCAGTGAGTCGCGGGCGGCGGTTGCTGGTGGCGTTACTAGTTTTATGGAAATGCCTAATGTGAGCCCATCAACTACGACCATTGAAGCATTGGAGCATAAGTTTGCGCTAGGGCGCGATAGATCTTTGGCAAATTATAGCTTTTATTTAGGTGCCACCGAAAACAATTTAGAACAGATAAAACGGCTCGATCCTACGCGTCACTGTGGGGTAAAAGTCTTTATGGGCGCAT
>NZ_JBQSVO010000249.1:0-1201 GCF_052376275.1 Pseudoalteromonas sp. AOP7-A1-14
CAGGGCAAGATCATACTTAACTTGATTATTACTTCGAATCTGTGATCAAATCGCCTTTTTCTCAAAGGCGATTAACATGTCATTCATCAACCATTTCAACGACATTCAAGATACTCGTTCACACATCAACAAAAAACATGAATTGCTGGATGTTATATTCCTTACAGTCACTGCGATTATTTCAGGTGCTGAAGGGTGGAAGGATATTAAGCAATTCGGTGACAGTAAACTGACTTGGTTACGTAAGTTTCGTTCATTTGAAAATGGTATTCCTGTCGATGATACGATTGCTCGTATCATTAGCTCACTGGCCCCTGAAGCTTTATTAGCTTGTTTTGTTTCTTGGGTTAATGAGCTTAGAGATGCGAATAATCAAAGCGTCATTGCCTTTGACGGTAAAACACTTCGCCATTCTTATGATGGTGATAAAAAAACAGCTATTCACAGTGTTTCAGCTTATGCAGTTGAACAGGGCCTAGTACTAGCACAATGCAAATCCAAAAGTAAGAAGAATGAAGTATCAACAGTGATGGCACTTATTGAATTACTTGAGCTTAAAGGCAATATCATCACAGCAGACGCGATGCATTGTTTAAAGAAAGTGACGAAAGCCGTCAGCAAGAAAGACGGAGACTATTTGCTGCAAGTGAAGAATAACCAAGGAAAATTGAACAAAGAAATTCAAGCCTACTATCACAAAGTCAGACGAGAGCAGCCATCACTCATCCAGCAAAATAGCCATGAAACAGTAAATGATGGGCATGGTCGAATAGAGCAGCGCACGTACACTCAACTGTTGGTGACAGATTGGCTTGAGCAGCGCCACGGTTGGGTCAATTTCAACTCCATAGTCGAGGTAGTACGACAGCGTTATGTTGGCGATAGTCATACAATGGAAACGAGTTATTACATCAGCTCGCTAGGGATAAACCCAGAGCAAGTAGCCAAGTCTATTCGCCAGCATTGGGGAATAGAAAACTCAGCACACTGGGTATTAGATATGACATTTAAAGAAGACGATTCACGTATTCGTCGAGGTGATGCCCCCGAGAATATGGCGACCTTCAGACGATTTGCGATGAACTTAGCGAAATTAAGCGCGATAAAAGACAGTATGAAAGGTAAGTTGAAACAGGCTGCTTGGTCAGATGAGGTAAGAGAGCAGCTTATTTTAGGATAAATAACGCTCAAGTATGATTTT
>NZ_JBQSVO010000250.1:0-1194 GCF_052376275.1 Pseudoalteromonas sp. AOP7-A1-14
CAGGGCGGGAGCATACTTTGATTAATTTATAATCCAAAAAATATTCTCGCCCGATAATCATCACTCCAGCTTGCCTTTTTGATTTTGCTACGTTGACTTGGGGCCCCGCATTCGCATTGCCTCAAAATGTTCATTACAAAGCGCCTAAATAAAGCGATGTTTTCAACTGCACCCTCTAACGCTATTCTTGAATCATCTTCTTTGAAAACAACATCTAAAACATAATGCTGGCTATTTTCAATACGCCAATGTTGCCGTATATAATGCCCTAGCATTTTGTGTTTAGGTGACATTGAACTTATGTAATACGACGTGTCTATACTGCACTTATTCTTTACTGTTCTGTGGCGTTCAACTGCGATTATACTTCTTATTGTTGGCCACTTCTGTGCAAGCTCTGTCGGCAGGTTCGCTTTTAATTGATAGACGTAGCGCTCTTCTTTGCGACCATGGATCTCTTGCTTAATGTGTGTGACGACTTTTTCTTTATTTGCATCAAATACTGCTTGAAATGAATTCGATACAGCATCAAACAATTTGGGTTGATTTTTCTTAACCTGAACAACTACATGTGCCTTTTTATCTGAAATTATTTCGAGTGTTTCACGTTGGCAATGAAGTGCATCCATCGTGATGACACTTCCTTTTACATCAAGTATATCAAGCATTTGACGAACAACACTTATTTCGCCGTTTTTTGTTTTTGTCGGTTTTTGACTCAATACTAACCCTCGCTCAGTATCGTACGCCGTTACTAATTGCAGTGCTGTTTTTCTATCATTTCGATAAGAGCCGCGTAGCACCTTGCCATCAAAGGCAATAATGGGTTTATTTAATGACTGGCGCTGTTCATTTAACCACAAGGCTAAAGCTTCTAATAAGGATTCCGCAACAACACTGCGTAGTATACGTGCTATCGTATGCCGCCGAGGGATACCATGTCTGAAAGCTCGGTACTGTCTGAGCCATGATAGCTTTTCATCACCATAAATTTCAATATCTTGCCATCCCTCACATCCTGAGGATATGGCTGTAATTATCAAGAACATAACATCAATTAGATTATGTTTTTGGTTGATATCAGAACGTGTTTCTTCAATAACAGTAAGGTGGTCTAAGATGCTCAAAATTGAATGCTATAAGTGAATTTTCTCTATTAGATCATATTTTTATTTAAAGTGCGATCCCGCCCTG
>NZ_JBQSVO010000251.1:0-1178 GCF_052376275.1 Pseudoalteromonas sp. AOP7-A1-14
CACAATCAATTTTAAATCCTGCGACGGATGAAATAATTGGCTCCGTTCCTCTTTTGAGTCGCGAGCAAATTGATGCTTGCATCGTTGATGCCGAGCAAGCCTTTTATAAATGGCGTGATATTAACGTACGCCAGCGTTGTGCACTTCTTGCAAAGTGGGCAGAGAAAATAACTAATAACAGAGAGAGAATTGCAAAAATTCTGACCTTGGAACAAGGAAAGCCACTGTATGAGTCGCTCGGCGAAATAGATTACGCCATCAGCTATATTAATTGGTACGCCCAACCTTCAATGATGGAGCACGGTGGTGTTCTGCCTTTTGCAGAAAATGCAGACACAATGATTGTCACTAAAGAGCCTGTTGGTGTGTGTGGCGCTATTACCCCCTGGAATTTCCCCGCTGCAATGATAACCCGTAAGGTCGCTCCAGCTTTAGCTGCGGGTTGTACAATGATTGTTAAACCTGCTCCTGACACTCCATTTACCGCCTTAGCCTTAGTTGAGTTGGCTGCGCAAGCTGGTATTCCAGCAGGTGTTTTAAATGTGGTGACCGGCGAGGCAGAAGTCATAGGTCAGTGTTTAACGCAAAGTCATATTGTTCGTAAGTTGAGTTTCACAGGCTCTACTGGTGTTGGCAAATATTTAATGGCCGCATCCGCCACTAACGTAAAGCGATTATCTTTGGAGCTCGGCGGAAATGCCCCATTCATTGTGAGCGAAAATGCTGACATCGAAAGCGCGGTACAAGGAGCTATGGTTTCCAAGTTCCGCAATGCTGGGCAGACCTGTGTCTGTGCCAATGCTTTTTATGTTCATGAAAGTATCTATGACGACTTCTCACGTTTACTTGTTGAGCGTGTAAGCAAATTAAAGTTAGGTTTAGGCTCTCAAAATGGTGTTGATATAGGCCCGTTAATTAATCAAGCAGCCTTAGAAAAAGTGGAGTCTTTGTTAAAAGATGCCGTAACAAAAGGAGCAGAAATCGCATGCGGTGGTGAGTTATGGGAGCAATCGCCAAATTGGTTTAAACCTACGGTTTTAAATTCAGCAACAATTGATATGGACTGTGTAAAACAAGAGATATTTGGTCCTATCGCACCTTTGATTAAGTATAGCGATGAGAGTCAGCTACTAGCGCATTTACGTGCACAAAATACTGGATTGGCGGCTTACTTTTAT
>NZ_JBQSVO010000252.1:0-1178 GCF_052376275.1 Pseudoalteromonas sp. AOP7-A1-14
GTAAAAGTAAGCCGCCAATCCAGTATTTTGTGCACGTAAATGCGCTAGAAGCTGGCTCTCATCGCTATACTTAATCAAAGGTGCGATAGGACCAAATATCTCTTGTTTTACACAGTCCATATCAATCGTTGCTGAATTTAAAACCGTAGGTTTAAACCAATTTGGCGATTGCT
This sequence comes from Pseudoalteromonas sp. AOP7-A1-14, assembly GCF_052376275.1. Taxonomy (NCBI): domain Bacteria; kingdom Pseudomonadati; phylum Pseudomonadota; class Gammaproteobacteria; order Alteromonadales; family Pseudoalteromonadaceae; genus Pseudoalteromonas; species Pseudoalteromonas sp. AOP7-A1-14. Next base: position 174 of record NZ_JBQSVO010000252.1, read on the forward strand.
CCCATCGCTCACCACCGCATGCGATTTCTGCTCCTTTTGTTACGGCATCTTTTAGCAAAGACTCCACTTTTTCTAAGGCTGCTTGATTAATTAACGGGCCCATATCAACACCATCTTGAGAGCCTAAACCTAACTTTAATTTGCTTACACGCTCAACAAGTAAACGTGAAAAGTCGTCATAGATACTTTCATGAACATAAAAAGCATTGGCACAGACACAGGTCTGCCCAGCATTGCGAAACTTGGAAACCATAGCTCCTTGTACCGCGCTTTCTATGTCAGCATTTTCGCTCACAATGAATGGGGCATTTCCGCCGAGCTCCAAAGATAATCGCTTTACGTTAGTGGCGGATGCGGCCATTAAGTATTTGCCAACACCAGTAGAGCCTGTGAAACTCAACTTACGAACAATATGACTTTGCGTTAAACACTGACCTATGACTTCTGCCTCGCCGGTCACCACATTTAAAACACCATCTGGAATACCAGCTTGCGCAGCCAACTCAACTAAGGCTAAAGCGGTAAATGGAGTGTCAGGAGCAGGTTTAACAATCATTGTACAACCCGCAGCTAAAGCTGGAGCGACCTTACGAGTTATCATTGCAGCTGGAAAATTCCAGGGGGTAATAGCGCCACACACACCAACAGGCTCTTTAGTGACAATCATTGTGTCTGCATTTTCTGCAAAAGGCAGAACACCACCGTGATCCATCATTGAAGGTTGGGCGTACCAATTAATATAGCTGATGGCGTAATCTATTTCGCCGAGAGACTCATTCAGTGGCTTTCCTTGTTCCAAGGTCAGAATTTTTGCAATTCTCTCTCTGTTATTAGTTATTTTCTCTGCCCATTTTGCAAGAAGTGCACAACGCTGGCGTACGTTAATATCACGCCATTTATAAAAGGCTTGCTCGGCATCAACGATGCAAGCATCTATTTGCTCGCGACTCAAAAGAGGAACGGAGCCAATTATTTCATCCGTCGCTGGATTTAAAATTGATTGTC
>NZ_JBQSVO010000253.1:0-1147 GCF_052376275.1 Pseudoalteromonas sp. AOP7-A1-14
CAGGGTTGAGCGGTAATCATCGTCTAGCCCTGCCATTTTCTTTTTCCTCGCCATACTTGCTGACTTAGATGCATCTTGTTTAAAAAGCGCCATGGCTATCTTTCGCATTACATTAAACATTAATGGCCCTTGAAGTTTGCGTATTCTCGATTCATCTTCTCTGAAGTTCATATCAAGCATCCAATGCATGCTTTCAACCTGCCAGTGACTGCGTACTGCATTGAGTGCTTGCGCTGCATTTAAGTCTAATGAACTTATATACCAGCGTGTTTCAGTGGTATCCGACCCTGCCGACTTATCATGAACTTCAGCCCTGACCTTAATAATACTCGTTAAGCCAGGCCAACGATAATCCTTGCCTAGCCAGCTTTTATCTATAAGTAACTGCTGGCATGTACGTGTTTCAACACGCCCATGTCCTGAGCTTATTTCGGTATGTTCATCACAATTATGCTTAGTTAACCTTTCACGCTCGCACTTGTGCCACCACGCTTCTAGTTCCTTTTGCATGCCTGAATGATTACCTTTAAGTGCAAGAATATAATCTGCTTTTTGTTGGATGATTTGTTTTGCTATTTCTTGTTGGCATCCCATCGCATCTAACGTAATGATACTGTTTTCAATATCGAGCAGGGTGAGTAATTCTGGTATTGCGGTGATTTCATTTGTTTTATTATCAACAGCCGTCTGCCCAAGCACTAACTGGTGTTGGCAACTCCATGCACTGACCGTGTGTAAGGCACTTTTTCTGTCTTTTGTGGTAAATGAACGCCGTGCGGTTTTGCCATCGATAGCGATGATATCTGCACCTGTAGTTTCAATCAGTGATGATATCCAAGATTGAAATGCCCTTTCTATTTCATTTGCTTTTAACCGACACATGACGCGAGCAATCGTGTCATGTTTTGGAATTCCTGCGTTGAACGTGCCGTATTTTTTTAACCAATCAAGCTTTAGGTGCCCAAAGTCTTCAATATCTTCCCATCCTTCTGCACCAGAGAGTACAGCGCTAATAGCAAGGAGAAGAATATCGATAAGTTCATGCTTTTTACAACGTTCAATGCGAGGATCTGTAATTGAATTAAAATGTTTCAGAAAAGTAGTGCTCATATTTATGCGACCAAGTAATTATTATGCCTTGATCTGA
>NZ_JBQSVO010000254.1:0-1145 GCF_052376275.1 Pseudoalteromonas sp. AOP7-A1-14
ATGGCAAAAGAAAAGTTTGAACGCGTAAAACCGCACGTAAACGTAGGTACAATCGGCCACGTTGACCACGGTAAAACAACCCTAACTGCAGCAATCACTAACGTACTTGCAAAAGTATACGGCGGTGTTGCTAAAGATTTCGCATCAATCGATAACGCTCCAGAAGAGCGCGAGCGCGGTATCACAATCTCAACTTCACATGTTGAATACGATACGCCAACTCGTCACTACGCACACGTAGATTGTCCTGGTCACGCCGATTATGTAAAAAACATGATCACGGGTGCTGCACAAATGGACGGCGCTATTCTAGTAGTTGCGGCGACTGATGGCCCAATGCCACAAACGCGTGAGCACATCCTACTTTCTCGCCAAGTTGGCGTTCCTTACATCGTTGTGTTCATGAACAAATGTGACATGGTTGATGACGAAGAACTACTTGAGCTAGTAGAGATGGAAGTTCGTGAACTTCTTTCTGAATACGACTTCCCAGGTGATGACTTACCACTAATTCAAGGTTCTGCACTTAAAGCACTTGAAGGCGAAAAGCAATGGGAAGACAAGATCGTTGAGCTTGCAGAAGCACTAGATTCTTACATCCCAGAGCCAGAGCGTGACATCGATAAGCCATTCATCATGCCTATCGAAGATGTTTTCTCTATCCAAGGCCGTGGTACTGTTGTAACGGGTCGTGTTGAAGCGGGTATCATCAACGTGAATGACGAAGTAGAAATCGTAGGTATCAAAGATACTACTAAGACTACTTGTACGGGTGTTGAAATGTTCCGTAAGCTACTTGACGAAGGTCGTGCTGGTGAGAACATTGGTGCACTTCTACGTGGTACTAAACGTGAAGACGTTGAACGTGGTCAAGTACTAGCTAAGCCAGGTTCAATCAACCCACATACAACTTTCACTTCAGAAGTATACGTACTTTCGAAAGATGAAGGTGGCCGTCATACTCCATTCTTCAAAGGTTACCGTCCACAGTTCTACTTCCGTACAACTGACGTAACAGGTGACGTACAGTTACCAGAAGGCGTAGAAATGGTAATGCCTGGTGATAACATCAAGATGACTGTAGAGCTTATCGCGCCAGTTGCGATGGACGAAGGTCTTCGTTTTGCTATCCGTGAAGGTGGCCG
>NZ_JBQSVO010000255.1:0-1121 GCF_052376275.1 Pseudoalteromonas sp. AOP7-A1-14
GATGGTATACCAACTTATAGTGGTTCAACCAATCAAGAATACGACACAGCACTATACCAACAAGTCGAAGTCATACGTGGTGCAAATGGCTTACTAAGTGGAGTAGGTTCACCTTCGGCTACCGTCAATATGATACGCAAACGTCCAAAGCAAGAGTTTGACGCGTCAGTTTCCGCAGGTATAGGCTCCTGGGATAAACGTCGTGGTGTTGCAGATATTTCTGTGCCACTCACTCAGGATGGCAGTATTCGTAGCCGATTAGTCGTTGCTTACCAAGACTCAGATAGTTACCTCGACCGCTATCAAGAAGATAAATTAGCCATGATGGGCATTATCGAAGCCGACATTACTCGCAACACTACCGTGTCATTAGGTTATCAAAACCAAGATAACAATCCAGAAGGTACCACATGGGGCACGATCCCTATCTTCGCCAGTGATGGGGATGAAGCAAACTTACCAGTTACTTCCAGCTATGCGCCTAAATGGACAAAATGGCAACGGGAATCATCGACTGTATTTGCTGATATCGAACATCATTTCAACGACTATTGGAAACTACGCGCAGCACTAAACCACACTGAGGGTGAACTTGAAAGTTTACGTGTTTATGCTTCTGGTTTCCCTGATCGTGACACGGGTGAAGGGGTATACTTACTAGGCGCTGCAGGCTCTACCGAAGATACGCGTGATAGCCTAGATCTATACCTTACTGGTAGTTACAATCTATTTAATCGTGAGCATGAGCTAATGTTCGGTGCTAACATTAGTCAAAACGAATCTACAAGTTTAAGCTACTCCTCACTGTCTGACTGGTCTTACAATGTACCAGATGCATGGAATTATAATGGAGAAGCCCCCATACCAGACTATACACCCACTGGGGCGTATCAAAAGAGTAATACTGATCAATATGGCTTTTATGCAGCTACTCGCTTTCGGGTAACCGACATACTGTCACTCGTTGGCGGTGCACGTATTACTTCTTGGGATACAAGCACAGACAACTACGATACTAACGCTACGTATGTTAGTACCACTGGTGATTATAAAGTGAGTAACGAAATTACTCCATATGTAGGTATTGTTTATGAACTAACACCATCAACCAGCCTTTATAC
>NZ_JBQSVO010000256.1:0-1110 GCF_052376275.1 Pseudoalteromonas sp. AOP7-A1-14
GGTAATCCCCCCATTTTTAATGGAGGCTAGCTGTAGAATTTCCGTTGATTAACTTTTCCAGCTTTTGTATTGGTGTTATACCACCTAACCCCATATTAGGACGCTCATTATTATAAGTCCATAGCCAATCAGTCGCTCTGTCTTGTAACTCACTAATATCACTGTAAATATAATGACTTAGCCAGTCGTAACGAACCGTTCGATTGAAGCGCTCTATATAGGCATTTTGCTGCGGGTTGCCGGGCTGAATGAACCGTAATTCGATATCATTATTCAACGCCCATTGCGCTAGCTGCTTGCTAATATATTCAGGGCCATTATCACATCTGATAGCTTTTGGTTTACCCCGCCATTCTATAATTTGATTTAACGAGCGGATCACACGTTCAGCTGGTAGTGATAAATCAGCGTCAATAGTCAGCCCTTCACGATTAAAGTCATCGATGACATTAAACAAACGACACGCTCTGCCATCCGCTAATTGGTCATGCATAAAATCCATTGACCAACATTCATTGATGGTTTCTGGTACTGCCAATGGCTCAGGCTTATCTCTATTTAAGCGTTTCCTAGGCTTGATACGCAAGTTCAACTCAAGCTCACAGTAAATGCGGTAAACTCGCTTGTGGTTCCACTTATACTTTTTCACATTGCGCAAATATAAAAAACATAACCTAAAACCCCAGTTCCGCTTTGACTCAGTCAGATCGAGTAACAGCTCTGCTATTTTTAGGTTTTCATTTTTTAATATCGACGCATAACGATAACAAGTTTCACTGATCATGAAAGTACGACAGGCTAAAGCAATGCTCATTCTATTTGTGCTAACGACTTCATGTGCCAATACTTTGCGCTCAGAAGCCTTTACCACTTTTTTGCCATGGCTTCTTGAATGACCTCTGATTTGAGCCGCTCTTCAGCATACATTTTCTTTAAACGGCGGTTTTCATCTTCCAGCTCTTTCATTCGCGTCATTAAAGATGCATCCATGCCGCCGTATTTAGCACGCCACTTATAAAAGGTTGAGTTGCCCATACCATGTTCACGGCATAGCTCAGGAATGGGCACACCGCTTTCGGCTTGCTTCAAAATGGCGAGGATCTGACTGTC
>NZ_JBQSVO010000257.1:0-1067 GCF_052376275.1 Pseudoalteromonas sp. AOP7-A1-14
AAGCATAAAGACCCTAATTAAACTTTCTATATTTCAATTGCATATAATATTAATCGTAATTTTTCTATAAAAAACCGATAAAATATGTAGCAAAAATGTAATTAAGAATGTATGGTTTGTTATTAGATGACAGCGTTGTCATCTCGCTGGGCAGAAGTGATAGATAAAACCAATAAAATGACTCAAGGGGAATCCTGTGTTAGCTAAAAATTTTAAACAAAGCTTATTAGCAGTAAATATCGGTCTTGTAATGAGTGCCGGGTTCACTGGTGCTGCATACGCAGCTGAAGAAAATCAAGTAAAAAAAGATGTTGAAGTGATTGAAGTACGTGGTATTCGTCGCTCACTCGAAGCTTCAATGAATACTAAACGCTTTTCAAACTCTGTAGTTGATGCTGTAAGTGCTGAAGATATTGGTAAGTTTCCTGATGGTGATGTAGGTGAAGCGTTAGGTCGTATATCTGGTGTTGCTGTAAACCGCCAGTTTGGTCAAGGTCAGCAAGTTTCAATTCGAGGCGCTTCAAGTCAGCTAACTCGTACATTACTTAATGGCCATACGGTCGCTTCTACAGGTTGGTATGACCAGCAATCAATAGATCGTAGCTTTAACTACACATTGCTTCCACCTGAATTAGTAGGCGAAATTGAAGTTTATAAATCATCGCAAGCAGACATTGTTGAAGGTGGTGTTGGCGGTACTGTTATTGTTAACACTCGTAAGCCGTTAGATATTGATGCTGGTACTACTTTCCTAAGTGCTAAAGCAGATTACGGTACTATTTCTGAAGAAACAGATCCGCAAATTTCAGGCTTATTTAGCTGGAAGAATGATGAAGAAACATTTGGTTTCTTAGGCTCAGTTTCATACGCTGAAACTAACTACCAACGTAATGGCATTGAGTCATTAATTGGTTGGGGAGATATTGTTCCGTCTACTTTCCAACAAGAACGAGAGCGCACTGCGTTAAATGCAACTTTCCAGTATCGCCCTACAGATAACTTGGAGCTAGGCCTTAATTTAATTAGCCTTGAGTTAGATGCAAACAATGCGAATACTTCAAACTTCC
>NZ_JBQSVO010000258.1:0-1022 GCF_052376275.1 Pseudoalteromonas sp. AOP7-A1-14
CATTTTATTACTGCTTATGAAAAGTTCGACTTTTTTAATGACAAAGAGTCACTGGAGTTAAAAAACCCTTTTGAACAAGATGCTAAAGATATTGTTATTTATGAAGTAATTAAAAGCTCATCTTACAACCCTAATGCATTAGATCCTGAACATATGCTCACAGGTCGTAAATTCGCAATACTAAAGTAAGCTGTACTAGCCTAAGGTCTATTAAGGTGCTGGAAAACAGGAAAAGCTTATGATGAATCAAAATATTTAAAAGCACTAAAAGAGAAAGGTTCTCCTCTTTTAGTGGTAGAAAAAGCTTGTTGAGTGCCTCAGGGCGTGATGCGGACATTGATAACGCCGCCAACACGCGCAGCTTTGTAGTGGAGGCGAAGCCGCAACGGAAAAGCTGTCGCTGTGCTTGGCTTTGTTAAGCGCCACCGCATTCATATAGCTGAAGGATATAATTTTTTTGGAACCCACCATATGTAAGCGGCCATCCCAAATAGCTCAACCAATGACTGAAATACGATAACTACAACCGTAAGCTCAAAGGATGAAGGCAGAGAGAGTGCTAGGGGAAGAACCACAAATGAATTCCTGCTACCTAAACTGAAGGCAAGAACTCTGCCTTGATTTGTTGGCAATGAAAATATTTTTGAAAGCACTAAAGATAAAACCCCAGCTATCAGAAGAAATGCAGAAAACACTGCAAACAAGCTTGGGAGTATGCCCAATGAATCAATGACTACATTGACTTGTGCCGCTGCTATAGAAAACACAACCAATGCCAGTAGCGGAACGGGAAGCCAGCCAAAAGCATTCAGAATAGTTTCTCTGCCCTCTCGTTTTTCAGCCCATTTTTCGGTTGCAAATGCCGCCGCCAAGGGGAGGACGATAAGTCCGAAGAAGGCCAGAACTAGCTCTCGCTGCATCACGCTGGTTGTTATTTCCGAACCAAGGAAAAGCCATATATAAACTGGCAGGAGAATTAGCTGAAGCAAAAGACTAACTGGCGAAAAGGCAATGGCCCGCTT
>NZ_JBQSVO010000259.1:0-1017 GCF_052376275.1 Pseudoalteromonas sp. AOP7-A1-14
GATTCAATTAATAGCTGTTTTAGTAAAAATAAATTCATTCATCATTAATAGTACAAAAAAGTGAATGTGAGGTAAATCAGAAGCTTCTTAAACAACTACTTAAGGCTGTTTACTTCCCTAAAGCGAAGCTGTCTCTTGACTTATTTTTGAATCCCCCCCCTACTACAAGCTGTGCTCGTTACAAAAGCAAAGCCGCGCCTACTCGCAAATTAAACACATGGTTTTAGCATTTTAGGCACGCTTCCGCCCTTAGGTTACAGTCCCTATTTACTGATATCCTATGTACTAATACATATTCAAATTTATATAAATATTCTATTAGTCAGGGTTTGTGTTTTTAGTTTTTAAAATCTTTTATTTAGCAATATCTTTATTATCGACACTTATTTCAATTTTTTGATTGAGTAAGTTAATTAGTAAAATACTGCGCAAGTCGCCATCAGGCTCTTTGTATATCGCTTGTATATTGTTAAATGACTCGTTATTAACACTTATTACATCACCTGTTTTTGGTATTTTTGATTCTATAGTGTGCGAACGTTCATTTTTTAGTTGATTTATTATCTGCTCGGAAACTAATTGGTAATTTGCTCCATAAGATACAAAACTACCTATTCCACGGGTATTTTTTACAGCAGAAAAATTACCATTTTTTGATTCAAGGCATACAAATAAATAATTAGGGAATAAAGCCGTGTGTTTGACAGTCCGGCGACTTTTAACCAACCTTTCGGTAGTTAATTTGGGGTAAAACGATTCAATCCCTTGATTTTGTAAGTTGATTTTAGCCCGCTCTTCTTGCTTAGGTTTGCATACGACTAAATACCAACATTCCATAGTAGCTCTTAACATTCCATAGTAGCTCTTAATACATAACTAAATTACAAAAAATACAATTACAAACTAAATAAGGGAGGCATTATAGCCAACATAAAGTGCCTATGTAAATATTGTGTGGCAAACTAATTCCGTTCAGTGAGTTTGTTTTTTGCAGAAGTTAAAGCATAAGGGCTACGT
>NZ_JBQSVO010000260.1:0-954 GCF_052376275.1 Pseudoalteromonas sp. AOP7-A1-14
GAACCTTGACACTAAATAAAACCAGATTATAACCATCTAAGCCGTTTAACTTCCCATCATGCCAAGGCTTATTCGCAGAACTTTTAATCTTTGCAAAAAAACGATTTTTACTATCACCAAACTGACCTGTTAAATGAACAAACAATTCCTTGTTAGCGGTTAAATTATCTTTTGAAAGGCTTTTATTGAAATTACCTAACCTTGAGTGCATTTGCTTGTATTGCTCTTTCAACCGGCTTATAGCATTTGTTACCGCATCAGCATTAACCAAAACATACTGACTAAACCCATCAATACGAGATTGATAACTTTTTACTTTTCGAGAGTCAGTATCATATTGTTGCTGAGCAATATTCTTAATAACCCCTAACATAAATACGGTTTGCTTTAACATAAAGTGTGCATACCGATTCTCTGCATTATCAGTAGTTGATGTTGCCATTCGGCCACTATAACTTTTAGCATAGGGGTTTTTTATGTATTCAATAAAGGTTTTATTAGTTGGCCTAACTCTTCCCCTTGGCTGAGGAGACAATGTTTCAATTAAATCGACTTTAGGATTCGCCACAATCGCGGTGATAGACTCAATAAAGGTATCTAACGTTTTAAAAATATCTTCATTTAAAACTAAATTATCAAGTTTACCTCTGCTGGTAAGATAGCTTTCATCATCGAGTAATAGCTCTGAAAAATCGAGCTTAAAATCAGATAAATATCGGTCAAGCTGTTCATAAGTAAAAGTAGAGGCTGCAACTCTTAGCTCTAATTCTTCAGCGCCTAAACTTAAAATAACCGAACCAACACCCGTCAGCATTCTCGACTGCCATTGGTTTCGGTCGTTATCCCATTTGTCTTTTTCAACCCACCAAGTTAACCCTGTTTTAAAATCAACAACAGGCTGTAGCGGTAGCTTATCGGTTCCATTAATAATAAAAGGGGTAAACTCAACATTAT
>NZ_JBQSVO010000261.1:0-950 GCF_052376275.1 Pseudoalteromonas sp. AOP7-A1-14
CTAAATTCGGATAATAAGTGCAATTTCTCAGATTAGATGGCCAGCTGTTATAATTCGGCCATTTTCTCGCCAAAGGAAATTGCTTTAATGAAATATAAACAGCTGACACAAGAAGAAAGATACCAGATTTACGCGTTAATAAAAGCAGGAAATAACCAAAAGCAGATAGCTGAAGAACTAACTCGTTCACCGTCATCTATTTCTAGAGAGCTAAAACGCAATAAAGGACTTAAAGGCTATCGGCCTAACCAAGCCAATAACTTTGCTGAACAAAGACGTAAGTCATCTTTCAAAGCAAGTAAGTTAACAGAGGACGTCACTCACTGGATTAATAAATTGTTGCATGACGGACTTTCCCCTGAGCAAGTGGCAGGCCGCTTAGCTTTAGAGAAACAGGTCGTTTTACATCATGAAACAATTTATCAATATATTTACAGAGACAAGGCTCGTGGTGGCAAGCTACATAAGACACTCACTCGTGCATGTAAAAAGTATAAAAAACGCTATGGAAGCTATGATAAACGTGGACAGATAGTTAATCGAGTCAGCATTGATGAACGCCCAAGTATTGTGGATTCAAAGTCTAGGATTGGTGATTGGGAGGGCGATACAGTGATAGGTAAAGGGCGTAAAAATGCGCTTGTCACAATGGTTGAACGTAAAACGTTATATACAGTCGTTCACAGAATTGAAAGCAAGCATGCGAAAATAACAGCCGATGCGCTGATCACGTGTATGACACCATATAAAGGTAAGGTTATTACCGTGACGTTAGATAATGGAAAAGAGTTTGCTCACCATGAGCATGTTGCACAAAAATTAGAAGCTGATGTGTATTTCGCTCATCCCTATTCATCATGGGAGCGGGGCATAAATGAGAATACCAACGGCTTACTTAGACGCTTCTTCCCCAAGGGAACTGACTTTATGGCGCTAAGTGAAGCAGAGAT
>NZ_JBQSVO010000262.1:0-922 GCF_052376275.1 Pseudoalteromonas sp. AOP7-A1-14
CTGTATATATAAGGTTGTAACAATAATTTGAGGGCCACAACCGGGTAAGAAGCCAATTAGTACCGCTATCAGCGGCGCTAAATAAACATAATGGCTAAACCAGAGCTTAAGATCAAAACCAAAGAAATTAACCAATATCTCAAATAACATAAACGAGACAACTACCCAAGCTGTTACAAAATGAGTATCTTGAAGTACTTTATACAAAGTCGATGGGGGGCTTGGGCACTCTTCTTCTGAAGCGACATCTTGATAGCTTTTTCCTTTTGAAGAAAAAGCCCACGTTGTTACTGCGAGCATGGCCATTAGTGCACCAAAGAAGGTTATCATTTGCGTAAGCTTTGGCGAAAAAGCATTAAAGTCAGTATTTAAGGCAATTAATATAGCGACTATTAGACTTGGGATAATCGCCACTTTCCATACTGACTTACTCAATCTTACTGCTTTGGTCGGTTGTGTTACGCAATCGGCTAACTGGTCACTGGCATTAGGGCGTAGGTAATCTTTTTTATGAATAATATTGACTAAAACACCACTGGTAACTCCGACAACTAAACCAATAGCCATAATTATGAGTCCTTCAATAGGCTTTGTTGCCAACAGTAAAAATGCGGCATCGCCCATAGTCGCGGTTAATACTCCAACAATAGCACCAAAACTGGCTTGGCCTTTGGTAAATTGCGTTACTACGATGATTGCGCCCCCGCAGCCAGGTAATGCACCTAACAATGCTGCAAAAAATATTTCTAAAGTAGGGGATTTATTTGCTAAATAACTAAGTTCTAGCTGAGGTATGCGCTCAATTAGGTGGTAATAGATATATAAGGTTGCTGCTACAAATACACTTACTTGAAAAAAAGCATCTTGCAAAGCCGTAAGCGTTATATCCCTAAGGGGCGGATAAACTAAACAGCATAAAAGT
>NZ_JBQSVO010000263.1:0-899 GCF_052376275.1 Pseudoalteromonas sp. AOP7-A1-14
ATAGTAACCCGCAGTTTGGTAAAATTGGTAACGAGCAATTGATATCGATGTTAGCCAGCTTAGAGCAAGGTTCGTCTAGCGTGTTAAAATCCGTAAAGGTTCAACAGCAGTATCACCATGTGATGGCTTTGCCTATGCGGGATAAAAATGAGCACCTTACTGCGATTATATTAATGGAAATTAATTTGCAGGGGCTGTTAGAAAACCTAGCAACTATCCGCAATGCAAATAAAGAGCTGACTTTATATATTGTTAAAAATGGCTGGATAGAACACTCAGAAGTTAATTCAAAATCAACACATTTAGCTGACTTAAACATTATTTCCCCTGAAATAAACAAAGCATTTAGCTTTGATAAATCATCGGGTGAAACGCACTTCGGGATTTTAACTGATTTAAACTTTTCAGGCAGCGATGGCTGGCAATTATTAGTAGAAAAGCCTGCGAGCATCATGCTGCAAAGTGCAGCAAACTTTAAGCAATTAGCAGTATGGGCGAATGGACTGGCACTACTTGTAGTACTACTACTTTCTTGGTGGTTTGGCAGGCGCCTGTCACGGCCCTTAATTACACTCGCAAAGGCGGCTGAAGAAGTAACCCTCGGCACGCGAAATGACATTCCAACGCTCAATGATAGTAGTGAGTTACATCGTTTATCGCTTGATTTAGGAAATTTAGTCGCAGTTAAAACTCAACAACAAAACCACCTAACATCGCAAAGCGAAGCGTTAAAACACGCCCTTAAAGAACTAGCAGAACAAAAAAGTGCCCTTGATGAACACTCAATTGTGGCCATTACTGATATTAAAGGCACCATCACTTTTGTTAACAGTAAGTTTTGTGAAATAAGTGGCTACACTGAGCAAGAGTTAGTTGGGAATAACCATCGTTTACTTAAC
>NZ_JBQSVO010000264.1:0-859 GCF_052376275.1 Pseudoalteromonas sp. AOP7-A1-14
ATTTGCATCTGGTGCCGTTGTACCTACAAAACAAATTGTTGGTTTATTAAATATTGATGGTATGAATGTACTTGATAGCACTGATTATATTTTACAATACGGTCAGGGTTTATCAGAGATGGAAACTTACCTAGCCAAAGCGGCAAAAAAACAGGGTCGTGTAGTTAAAATGGATCCTCGCCCGCAAAATGGTCTGTTTTTCAGATCTGATCACTTCTCTCTCGCTAAACAAGGCGTACCAAGTTTATTATTTATGAGCCTTGGCGATACCGACCCAGATTATATTGCTAATAAATATCATAAAGAAGGTGACGATTACTCACCTGATTGGTCATTAGGCGGCGTTAAGCAGGATATAAATATAATTATTGATATAGCAACTCAGCTTGCTAATAATGACGATTGGCCAAAATGGACTAGCGAGTCTGATTTTAAAACTAAACGCACTGAAGATAGGAAATAAGCTTAAATTTAAGAATAATTTAAGCTTATTTCAACGTAAAAATAAAATCCTCCTATTTGGAGGATTTTTGCATTAAGCGTGCTCGCATTAATAATATTTCTGCTTTTGCGCCTAGGTAAACATAAATAGCGAGTGCTATTAATAATCCAACGACGGCAAGCATCATAGCTATTGCAGGCATTAGATACTCTGACTGCCCTAACGCCGCTTTAAACATCGTAAGTAATGCTTCAATTGATATCGCAATTAATACTGTTGAAATAAACCGTGTGATTGTACGCCGGGTAGAAGAATGCCGAAATATATCTTTATGCATCAAAATTTCTTCTTCTAGTATGGTTTTGCCTAGATCAAAAACAGCCAATGCGAGGGTGATATAAATAATAATACTAAATT
>NZ_JBQSVO010000265.1:0-824 GCF_052376275.1 Pseudoalteromonas sp. AOP7-A1-14
AATCGCAAAACAATTCAACTAATTTAATCATACCTGTTCCTTGTCTATCCAATCGTTCTTGGTCGAAAGATCGGATCTCGGAACAGGCATTTAGTTCAATTTCTTAAACGAGATTCAGGTTACTTAAAAAAGTTCATCTTCCACAGGTGCTTTTTTCACCTGCTCTTTTAGGTATTGCGCTACTTTTGAGTATTCAATTTCAAGGCTATCGCGGTGCTCAATAAGCTCATCACTGGTTAAACATTCAGCTTTACAGTGCTTTTCAAACTCTGCAGCAAGTTCAGCAACCTTTTCAGCACCTATTGTTTTAGAGATCGACTTTAATTGATGACAGGCATCAGTAATTTTTTGGTTATCTGAAGCTATAACGCCGGTATTTATTTCTTTGGTTAAATCATTACTTTGCTCTAAGTACATTTTAAAGAAACGGATCTGCTTGGCTTCATCTCCTTGAATATAGGTTGCAAGTACTTCTAAGTTAATAGGTGTCTTTGCTTTGACTGACTGAAAAGCGGGTGGTGTGGTCGCATCTTTATTACTCCATTTATCAAGCTTTTCTTCGAGTTTATTAAGCTCAACAGGTTTGGTGATAAAGTCATTAATACCGGCATTTAAGCAGTTTTCTTTTTCACCTTTTAACGCATTGGCTGTAATTGCAATTACATAGGGCTGAGCGTTTATAGCGTCGACGTCGAGTAATGCTGCTTGGTCGCGAATTTTTTCTATCATGTCGTAACCTGACATTTTAGGCATGTGTAAATCAGTTAATATTAATGGATAATGGCCATTTTTCCACATCTGTAAGCCTTGCTCACCGTTTTCAG
>NZ_JBQSVO010000266.1:0-790 GCF_052376275.1 Pseudoalteromonas sp. AOP7-A1-14
TAGATGTCGACGCGACAATCCTTTTTCCTGACTTATTAATACTTTCCGACTAAGCTCAGATTGCGGGACTTTATGAAATTTTTCTTGTAATAACTCCAGTTGTTGCCATGCTAAAGCATGCTCAGGTTTTTCTTCATACCAAGTCTGAAAAGCAATTTCATCTTGTTGATTAACATCGTCAGCCCATAATCTTGCCATCCATATCGCAGCCTGTTGAATAGTATTTGAAGAAATTTTTTCCATAGTCAAGACTGCATCTCAATATTAACTATTAAACAACTTTGCAAAGCTTTAGCAATGTACTTTTCTACCGATGATACTGACACCTTTAATTTTGCTGCAATTTGTTTATAGCTCATATTTTCGAGTTGACGCATAAGTAATGCTTGGCGTACTTTTTCCGGAAGTTGCCGTAGAAGCATATCAATCTCATTTAATGCCTCAACCATAATAAGATGAGACTCTGGAGATTCAGACGAAGTAAGTGGATCATTCGCTATTAGTTCTAAGTAAGCCGCTTCAATATTGCGTCTTCGGTACAAATCGATGACTAACCCTTTTGCGATATGAGTTAAATAGCGACGGGAATCTTTTATATCTGGTAATGATGCTTTTGTTAGAATACGCAAATAAGTATCTTGTACTAAATCAGCAGTTACTTCTAAGCATCCTAATCGACGTTGAATATAAATGGACAGCCAATTATTGTGTTTTCTATACATATCATCAACGCACGCGATATTAGCAGGATTGATCACCATCACTTAGTATTACTCCAAACAACCTAATG
>NZ_JBQSVO010000267.1:0-790 GCF_052376275.1 Pseudoalteromonas sp. AOP7-A1-14
TCGATGATTTTTGCAAAGTATTTATACCTCAATGGGAAAAACAATTACTCGAAGATGGTACCCAAAAACGTCAGCGAGCAGGACGTATGACGACCAGTGAAATTATGACTATTGTCATTAGTTTCCATATGTCGCATCACCGTGATTTTAAAAATTACTATCTTGGCTATGTTTCACTTATGTACAAAAGTGAATTTCCTAACTTGCTCAGTTACACGCGATTTTTAGCCGTTATGCCGAGGGTACTTGTGCCGATGTGTGCCTATTTTACTTCACTTAAAGGTAAACCCACAGGTGTTGAATTCATTGACTCTACATGTATCAAGGTGTGCCATAATATTCGTATTCCTAGGCATAAAACCTTTGATGGAATAGCCCAGCGAGGCAAAGGAACGATGGGTTGGTTTTATGGCTTCAAACTGCATTTAATTGTTAATCATCATGGTGAGATTGTTGCTGCAAAAGTGACAACAGGTAATGTGCATGATACGCAGCCAGTGCGTGAATTAGCGAGCTGCCTGACAGATAAACTGTATGGTGACAAAGGATATTTAAGTAAAGCTTTAGAAACGGACTTACTTGATAAAGGTGTAAAGCTTATTACGACTGTTCGCAAAAATATGAAGGCAAAAGCGATGTCACTATGGGATAGAGCGATGCTTTCAAAGCGCTTTATAATCGAGACAATTAATGACCAACTCAAGAACATATCCTTCATTGAACATTCGAGACATCGGAGTATGAACGGTTTTATGTTGAATTTAGTGGCTGGATTGGTGGCTTATTGCTT
>NZ_JBQSVO010000268.1:0-786 GCF_052376275.1 Pseudoalteromonas sp. AOP7-A1-14
AATAAGCCACCAATCCAGCGACTAAATTTAACATAAAGCCGTTCATACTCCGATGTCTCGAATGTTCAATGAAGGATATATTCTTGAGTTGGTCATTAATTGTTTCAATTATAAAGCGCTTTGAAAGCATCGCTCTATCCCATAGTGACATCGCTTTTGCCTTCATGTTTTTGCGAACCGTCGTAATGAGCTTTACCCCTTTATCGAGTAAATCGGCTTCTAAAGCTTTACTTAAATACCCTTTGTCACCATATAATTTATCCGTCAGACAGCTCGCTAATTCACGCACTGGCTGTGTATCATGCACATTACCTGTTGTCACCTTTGCAGCAACAATTTCACCGTGATGATTAACAATTAAATGCAACTTGAAGCCATAAAACCAACCCATTGTTCCTTTGCCTCGCTGGGCTATTCCATCAAAGGTTTTGTGCCTGGGTATACGAATGTTATGGCATACCTTAATACATGTAGAATCAATGAATTCAACACCTGTAGGCTTTCCTTTAAGCGAAGTGAAATAGGCGCACATCGGCACAAGTACCCTCGGCATAACGGCTAAAAATCGGGTATAACTGAGCAAGTTAGGAAATTCACTTTTGTACATAAGTGAAACATAACCAAGATAGTAATTTTTAAAATCACGGTGATGCGACATATGGAAACTGATGACAATAGTCATAATTTCACTGGTCGTCATACGTCCTGCTCGCTGACGTTTTTGGGTACCATCTTCGAGTAATTGTTGTTCCCATTGAGGTATAAATACTTTGCAAAAATCATCGA
>NZ_JBQSVO010000269.1:0-785 GCF_052376275.1 Pseudoalteromonas sp. AOP7-A1-14
ATGAAAGCATTAAAAATGGAATGCACTACTCATATTGATAACCCATTAGCCTATGGGTATCGCATGGCGCACCATTTAATTGTTGATCATCATAGAGAGAAAAATAAATATCCCGAGAGCCTAGAATATGAGCCTGAAAGTAACGATCTTTCCCTTGAAAACCTACTTGAATATGAACAGCGGCTACGTATCTATCAGCAAGTATTAACTCAAATGCCAGCCTTACGTAGAGATGTGTTTATTCGAAGACGCTTACATGGAGAAAGCCGCCAGCAAATATCGAAAAGTTTAGGGTTGTCCGAAGAAGCTGTAAAAAAGCATATTTCGCGCGCGATGGATATGCTTAAAGAGGCTATCAGCGGATTTATCACCAGCTAATTGTCCCCTTAAAGTACATTAAGTCGTTATATTAATAGTAAAGACAGATAGAGATATTCAATGCATACTCCATTCAAACCTGACGATGCAAGTAATGAACAACTCGATAAACAGATTTGGCAAGACCCTGCACTCATCGAAGCATTGCAAAAAGTGGATTCACAGCAAAAGTCAGATGAACATATAGTAATTTCACCTCGTAAAAAAAATAATTTATTGATATGGGCAAGCGCTGCGGCCGCATGTTTAATTATGGCGTTTATAGGCTTAACCCAGTTAAATCCGCCAGTATCACCAAAAGCTCCCATCCTTGTTGCAGCACAACAATATGTTGCAACTGAAGCATCTGATATTACTTTATCGGATGGCACCGAGGTGGCGTTAAATATTCAAACTAGCTTACAGTA
>NZ_JBQSVO010000270.1:0-769 GCF_052376275.1 Pseudoalteromonas sp. AOP7-A1-14
AGTGACATCACCTGTCCAGACATGATTGGGCGATGTGGGGCTAAAGTTACGGTTCAGTATGTTGTCATGAGCTTTGTGTTCTTCATCACAGTGCTTGTATTTATGCGTCTTTAACTGACAGCTTTTAAGCCCCATGCTGCTCATAAGTTTACCTACCATATAACGGGTCAGCTTGATGCCGTGTTCATTCATTAGTATAGCGGCAATGCTGCGAGCGCCTGCTGAGCGCTTTGAGTCGTTAAATATTTGGCGGACTAATGCTTTAGTTTTGACGGCTTCAAGGCTGATGGGCTTGGGCTTTAGTCCATAGTAGTAACTGCTCCTCAATACCCCAAACAACTTGCATAAAAGGCTTTTACTGGCCCGTTTGTCTTGCTCTGCAAGCTTGCTTATCAGCGATAGCCGTTCAGGCTGTCCAAGGCCAGCAGAGCAGAAGCCTTTTTTAATATGTCGCGCTCCATAGTCAGCCGCTTAACCTGCTTACGCAATTCTTGAAGCTCGCGCTGTTCATCCGTTAAAGCGTTGCCGACTTTAGGCGCTTGGCCACTCATTTCTTGACGGTACTGACTCAGCCATTTCTGCAGGGTAGATTTGCCAATACCCAGTGAGCTTGCCACATCAGGTATGGTGCGGTTGTGATTAGTGACTAAGCTAATCGCTTCTAATTTAAATTCTCGGGTATATTGGTTGCGTTTGTTGGTCATACTATTTTCCTTCTTTGGGTTAGTATAGCCTCTTAGCAGTTGTCCAATTTAATTATGCCACTACA
>NZ_JBQSVO010000271.1:0-762 GCF_052376275.1 Pseudoalteromonas sp. AOP7-A1-14
TAGGGCGTGTTGATCTTTGTGGTATGAAAAACAAACAGCATGAAGATAAGGTATAATTGAATTCGCCAGAAAACTTTACACCGAACCTACATGCCAAGATTAATGTTAACAGACGGGACATGGAATGTCTTATCAAAAGTAATGTACTTAAGTGGTCGAATTTATAATAAGCCCAACCATAGAAAAACGCTCGAAGGCATACTGTATAAGATGCGCACAGGTATTCCATGGCGAGATTTACCTTCTGATTTTGGCCGTTGGAGTGCTATCTACAGACGGTTTAATTTATGGTCCAAAAAAGGGATTTTGAATGAACTGTTTCGCGCATTATCTCGTGATGCGGACATGGATTGGGTCTTCATTGATGGCAGTATTGTCAGGGCTCATCAACATAGTTGCGGTGCAAGAACTGCTGACAATGAATCAATTGGAAAGAGCCGAGGTGGAAATTCTACGAAAATTCATCTTGCAGTCGATAGCGGAGGGTTGCCTGTTTATTATGAATTATCCTGTGGGAATACGCATGATATCGTCCATGCAGAGTCACTCGTAGCTAATTGCCCAACAAGTAATATGGTTGTCGCAGATAAAGGCTACGACAGTGAAAAACTGAGAGCGTTTGTTCGTGATAATAACGCTACACCCGTTATTCCACGTAAGGGCAACAGTTTAGTAGGCAATGAAGATATTGACTGGTGCATGTACAAATATCGGCACTTGGTTGAGAATGCATTTGGCCGTATTAAGCAATATAGAGGGATA
>NZ_JBQSVO010000272.1:0-762 GCF_052376275.1 Pseudoalteromonas sp. AOP7-A1-14
ACGTATTGATCGACTACTCAATAACCACGAGCTTTTGCGTGAGTCGACATCGGTTTATGTTCGCTTAAGCCGTTTTGTGGTCACTGAAAAGCATCCCGTCATTTTGGTTGATTGGAGTCATGCAGATACACAAACCAAATACTGTATTCTGCGTGCCAGCATTGCCAGTGAAGGTCGTTCTTTGACCCTGTATCAGGAAAGTGCATTCAGTTTTCAGTATCATTGCCCAAAAGTTCAAAAACGGTTCTTAAAGATGCTCAAACTGATTTTGCCGGGTGACTGCCGGCCCGTCATTGTGACGGATGCGGGCTTTAAAGTTCCTTGGCTCAAAGCCGTGCGAAACAATGGCTGGCATTATATTAGCCGTGTTCGAGGTACGGCACATTTGAAAACGCAGGGCAGCGATGAGTTTGTTCCATGCCAGTCACTATTCAAGAGCAATCAACGTAAGAGCCAGTATCTTGGCGCGACCGAGTTGACCAAAAGTGCAAAATATCAAACTCATGCAGTGCTGGTTGGCAAGGGACATAAGTTATTAAAAAGAGATAAAAAACGTGGTTATAAGGAGCCTTGGCTACTCGTTTCTTCACTTCCAAAGAGGCACCACTTTCTCGAAAAAGTACTCAAATTATATGGTATGAGAATGCAGATAGAAGCAGGATTTCGAGATCAAAAAAGTGTTAGGTTCGGCTTAGGCTCAGATCTGCACAGGACAAACAAACTCTATCGATTAGACATACTGTTGCTGCTTGCCACACTGGC
>NZ_JBQSVO010000273.1:0-762 GCF_052376275.1 Pseudoalteromonas sp. AOP7-A1-14
GCGTATTGATCGACTACTCAATAACCACGAGCTTTTGCGTGAATCGACATCGGTTTATGTTCGCTTAAGCCGTTTTGTGGTCACTGAAAAGCATCCCGTCATATTGGTTGATTGGAGTCATGCAGATACACAAACCAAATACTGTATTCTGCGTGCTAGCATTGTCAGTGAAGGTCGCTCTTTGACCTTATACCAGGAAAGTGCATTCAGCTTTCAATATCATTGCCCAAAAGTACAAAAACGGTTCTTGAAGATGCTCAAACTGATCTTGCCGAGTGATTGTCGGCCCGTTATTGTTACGGATGCGGGCTTTAAAGTTCCTTGGCTCAAAGCCGTGCGAAACAATGACTGGCATTATATTAGCCGAGTTCGAGGTACGGCACACTTGAAAACGCAGGGCAGCGATGAGTTTGTTCCATGCCAGTCACTATTCAAGAGCAATCAACGTAAGAGCCAGTATCTTGGCGCGACCGAGCTGACCAAAAGTGCAAAATATCAAACGCATGCAGTGTTGGTTGGCAAGGGACATAAGTTATTAAAAAGAGATAAAGAACGCGGTTATAAAGAGCCTTGGCTACTCGTTTCTTCACTTCCAAAAAGGCACCATTTTCTCGAAAAAGTGCTCAAGCTATATGGTATGAGAATGCAGATAGAGGCAGGGTTTCGAGATCAAAAAAGTGTTAGATTCGGCTTAGGCTCAGATCTGCACAGAACGAACAAACTCAATCGATTAGACATACTTTTACTGCTCGCAACTCTGGT
>NZ_JBQSVO010000274.1:0-762 GCF_052376275.1 Pseudoalteromonas sp. AOP7-A1-14
ACTAAATGGTTCGAGTGGGTCAGAGCCGATCTCTTTATTAGTAAGCAATGAATAAATGTCACTAAATACTATACTAAGTAAATACAGTACCAAGCAAAATAAGCACATTACTATAACGCCGTAACCAGCCTTAAAATAAGGAGTCATATTTGCGCGCGCGCTGTCACCCATCAAAAACTCTATTAATTGCGTTAAAGACACATCAATCACTAAATAACACTGGTGATTTATAGGAGTTTTTATTTCTTTAATAGCTGATATACATAAGTGATTAGTGGCAATAGAAATATAAGGATCGGTAAAACACACCGCCGTACTTCTTTGTGCTTGTAAAAAGTAAGGGCGCTTGCTTAAATCTTGCTGGTTACCTGATGTAGCAAGCTTTTTCCTATAAGCACGTTTAAAGCATACATTGTTACCCTGTTGTTGCCCCTTATCGTTTAAACAGTATTGCAACTCTAGAAAAGGATATTGCCTGACTAAATAACACGTATCTCGCTCTTTGGTTAGCCCATCTTCAATGCTTATTAAAATAGACGTTAGCAAGCTATGAATAACACTCTCGTATTCATGATAGCGTTCTACACTGCTGATATAACTCATTCTCGCCATTTTTTTTATACTCATAAACAGAGGTTTCAGATGATGTTGCAAGTTTAAAACCAAAAGTTAATAGTTATAATAATCAGAGCTTTAAGATAAGAACGTAAATACTGTGCACTACTTTGGTGACAAAATTATAAAATAGTATTCCTTACGCAC
>NZ_JBQSVO010000275.1:0-654 GCF_052376275.1 Pseudoalteromonas sp. AOP7-A1-14
AGTTCTAATTTAGCTCAAATTAAACGAATTTCACGCGCGATTGAAGCTGGGATGATAGGTGTCAATACGGGGTTGATTTCTGATGCAGCAGTCCCTTTTGGTGGTATTAAGTCTTCTGGTGTTGGTCGTGAGGGCGGAAAGCAGGGAATCGAGGAATATTTGGAAACCAAGTACATTAAATTGTGTTAGCAACAAAATAATAATATTGCAGTCTTTAACAACAAAGGATAAAACTATGAAATATATAACAAAGCTACTTAATGTTGCGATTACAAGTGCTCTACTAGCGTCAGCTGGTGTGGCTTTAGCTGAAACGAGCCTAATCGAAGAATTACAAAAAGATATGCCAAAAAACTGGACTAAATGGGGTAAAGAGAACCAAATTGGCGCACTTAATTATTTAGACAAAACACAGGCATTACGTGGCATAAAGGCAGTTAATTCAGGTAAAACTTTTACTTTACAACTCCCAATTACTCATGGCATCGGTCCTGTATTTCCAGGTCGTGTTCCAGCAATGCATTATATGACTCAAGATCAAAGCATGTATTCAACAGGGAAGCTTGATGAGCTAGCGGGTGGTGTTAAGTATTCAGATGATGCTGTGTTTATGTATTTACAAGGAACTACACATATGGATGCGCTTGGTCATGC
>NZ_JBQSVO010000276.1:0-633 GCF_052376275.1 Pseudoalteromonas sp. AOP7-A1-14
GTTGTATTCATTCGAGGTATTATTCACAGTCGAACGCTGTTCATCACTATCACAACACGGTGATCTATGTGAATTCAAGTTCATTTGTAGTATCTCCTCTGGTTAAGATGTTCAGGCCTTCACCGTGTCCCCTCCATTACGATGGGCGTTTGGCTACTATGCCGTCTGCTGACTTCTGATAAATCACTCTAGCGATTACTCGATAAAGCGCGTCGAAACTAATGCTTGTTTACTGCTATTTCGCTCGCTGTAGGTCGCAGCAACCAAAGCGCCAAGGGTTGAACAACCAGTCCCTAACTGGTAATCTCCAAGCGTTAGCGCGGATGCGTGTTTATCAGATCTCCCCGAATAAGGTGCATCGACTTTCTCTGCACAACTGCATCATTTACGGTGGCCGTTAGATCACATGACTTCGCTATCTTGTGCTAGCTCGTCTCCAGCCTACGCCTCATATGATGTTTTTGTTCATCAGCTCACAGATTTGCTAGCGGCTTCCTCTAGACTATCTCTCGCGATTTAGCCCTTGCCATTCGCTAGTAGTTATCGTTTAATAACAGTGTGTTATTTAAACGGTGATCTTCCTACAGAGGACTTTCACCTCATAAGTCAATGCCCATGTCGGGCGTACACAAG
>NZ_JBQSVO010000277.1:0-628 GCF_052376275.1 Pseudoalteromonas sp. AOP7-A1-14
TATTTCTGGGATTGTGATGCGTATTTCCACTAAAATAGCTCATACATAGCTATTACAGAGGATTGATAGGAGCATTCCCTTTATTTCTGGGATTGTAATGCATATCTCCACAAAAATAGCTTATACATAGCTATTGCAGGGATAAATTGGAGCATTCCCTATTTATCTGGGATTGTGATGCATATTTCCACAAAAATAACTTATACATAGAGCATATGGCTCCCAACTCATTGAAATAGGTTTCATGGAAAGATTATAAAGCCATTACGACAGAAGAAGAGACGTTACTAGAGTTGGAACGGTTTGCAGAGAAATGGGACAATCAAAATACGTTATTTAATTACCCTGAGGCGATAAGAAAAGCCATTTAAACAACGGATGCCATTGAATCACTCAACAGCGTTATTCGCCGAGCGATTAAAAACCGTAAGCTATTTCCAAATGACGACTCTGCAAGAAAAATGATTATTCAGCAATAAAAGAGGCATCAAAAAATGGACGGATACCAATACGAGACTGGCGGTTTTATCATTGAATTTGAGGAACACCTCAGTAAACATATTTAAAATCTAAAAACGGGCAGTTACACAGAATCCGTTACAGACTCATAACTTTCCAATAAAAAATG
>NZ_JBQSVO010000278.1:0-614 GCF_052376275.1 Pseudoalteromonas sp. AOP7-A1-14
CAATCGCGGGTAATGCCACTTCATCCCGGTATAACTGCAACCATTCTTGGAAAAGGATTTGATAACTCCACCCATCGATGCACCAGCAATCAATACTCAGGCATAACGTTTTTTTGCTGCTAGAGGTGACAACCTGAAAGTTATGCTGAGGCCATTTCGTGAGATCATAGTTGGCATGAGACAAGCGATTACGTGTATCGAGCAAGGCTGCGTCAAAACTCGGCTCAGGCTCAATCACGCGAAAAGGTGGTACAGTCACCTCTTCGAGAATCTTCTGCTGGCCATCTGAAGTGACAACAGCGCGAAGCATGTCATGGCGTCGCACCATGCTTTCCCAGGTGTTGTGCAGCCTATTTATATCCAGCTCAGTCGCATCTATTTCAAAATAGAGATGAATAGCGACACCACCACCGTCAACAGACGCACTGCGACCTAACCAATAAGCCTGTTGATTTTCATTAAGATCAAAAGGTTCAAATCGTTGCTCAGCAGAAGATCTGATCGACCCTTTGTATGCTTTGTCACTTAAATAATTCAACAATTGATCTTTATTGGTTTTTAGCAAATTCACTGTGTCGGCATCTAACGTGCCACTTTGACTAGACACTTTTAAC
>NZ_JBQSVO010000279.1:0-605 GCF_052376275.1 Pseudoalteromonas sp. AOP7-A1-14
TTTATCGCGGCTTTTTTGTGTTTATAACTTAAATGAAGAGTATGGTAATATTGAGCTGGTTTTTAAGGAAATGACTGGTTTAAAAGGAGTTACTTGATTGATAAATATAATAAAAAGCTCACCTGTTTCGTACTAATCACTTGCAAATTGGCGAAGGAAGTATTAGCGGTTATATCGCCTGTTTTTTAGCTATTTTGTCTTGTTTAGGTGTGCTTGCTTTTCATTTCCCTGAATATTTAACAACACCAGAGCTAAGACAAAGCTACAGTGTAGACTTTGTCAATTGATGTTTGTTGCGCTTATAGTGGCTGGTAGCTTGGGCTTACTCAACTTCGTTCGTAATAAAAATAAGCGCTTGGGTGTCACAGCATGGCTTTTCATCTTGTTGGTAGTTGTGTTCGGTGGCCCAAATGTACAAGTAAATGATTTTGCTGATAACACCCCTTATATAGGTCTAGATTGGTTTATATTAGATCTATTAGGCTCGACCTTAATCTTTATTTTGATTGAAAAGTTGTTACCCCACCGCAAAGAAAAAAATATTACGCAGCGAGTGGCGTGGCGACTTAAACCACTTTTTTGTTAATCACCTGATTATTGGTTTC
>NZ_JBQSVO010000280.1:0-605 GCF_052376275.1 Pseudoalteromonas sp. AOP7-A1-14
ATTAAGCGACAATTACGGTGGCCGGTCTAGCGACAATTATCTTGGCCGGTTGATCTGATAAGGTTCGGTACAGCAGAACGGAGGAGTTCACTGTGCCGGGAACACGAATCACTGATCAGCAGGTCACTATTTATATGAAACATAGAAAACGTAATAGCCAAGTTATCGCGGCTGCGAAAGCAGGTATTTCAGAACGTTCAGCAAGGCGCATTGATAAACTGGATGAGCAGCCATTGTCTAATAAACGCCAATGGCGAACGCGTATAGATCCACTTGAGTCTATCTGGGACAGTATTGTTGTCCCTCTACTTCAAGGTGATGCAACGTTAACTCCGGTGGGAATTTTTGATCACCTTTGCGAGTTTCACACCGACAAATTTAACCCTAGCTCACGGCGTACATTAGAGCGTCGAATTCATAAATGGCGGGCACTGTATGGCTCAAGTAAAGAGGTCGTATTCCTGCAAACACACGAGTATGGCCTATTAGGTATGTGTGATTTTACACATGTGAAGTCACCCGTTACCATTGCTAGTGAACCCTTAAAGCATATGTTGTTTCATTATCGTATGCCCGCCAGTGGCTGGGCTTACGCCCAAGTGATC
>NZ_JBQSVO010000281.1:0-604 GCF_052376275.1 Pseudoalteromonas sp. AOP7-A1-14
TTTCTAACCGCTCGTCTTAATCGGTGTCTAAGGCGACAGTTATTACCCTCTATACCTATGGTATGCTGTTTGCCAACCTGTTTGTGATCACCTTTAAAGGCGGTTTTAAAGCTATCCCAGTTGTCCATACTGATAGAGCCATAGCTTACTTTAAGTTGCTTTAAACGTGCTCTTAGCTTCTTAGCTGTTTTTAAGTCACGTTTGCCCCAGACATAAGCGACAATCTCATTAGTAGCACGGTCATAAGCGTAGATAAGCCAGACTTTACGCTTCTTGCGATACACGTAAGTCCAGAACTCATCAACCTCTAAGCGTTCATAGTAGCTCTTCTTAGGCGCGATCTTATAAATGGATGAGCCTATGGTGCTCAATACTTTACCGATACTGACTGAGGCTATAATAGCTATGTCTCTAACGCCGCAACCTCTAACCGTCATTAGCCGTATGATGTCTTCTATTTTAGAATGACAGCCGTGATAGGTTAAGGCATGGTCACCAATAAATTGTCGTTTGCAGTCCTTGCATTGGTAGTTCTGCTTGCCATAGCTTTTTATGCCGTTTTTCTTTAAACTGGGACTGTGACAGTCGGGGCAGCTGATATCTA
>NZ_JBQSVO010000282.1:0-578 GCF_052376275.1 Pseudoalteromonas sp. AOP7-A1-14
AAGCGTCAGGTCGAAGCTAAGTTATTTAGAGAAGACCTACTTTACCGCTTGAATGTTGTGCCTATTCATTTGCCTCCTTTAAGAGAAAGAACTGATGAAGTTAAACCATTGCTTGAACACTATATTCAACATTTTAACGACAAGTATGAATTGGATTGTCGATGGCACCCCGATCTTATTGCGCACTTAAGCTCATATGATTGGCCGGGCAATATTCGTGAGTTAATAAATCTAACCGAGCGCTTAGTTGTTACAACAGATGAGCCTTTAATTACGGCGGCTCAATTGCCAAAAGAATTAGCTATCAAGAAATTCATGAATTTAGGAGTTCATACATTGAAATCTCAAGTGGAGGCCTTGGAGCAACAATTAATCACAGAGGCTTTGCTTGAGCACGGGACAACTAGAGCAGCAGCGAAAGCATTAGATATAGATCAGTCAACATTAGTTAAAAAGCAAAAGCGTTGGCGTCAAAATAACAATGAGGAGCAAGAAGACGATGTTTGATATTGAAGCTTTAAAGTTGCGCCAAGAGGCCTTTATCAATGGGGAGTGGATATCAGCGTCCAATGGAAAAG
>NZ_JBQSVO010000283.1:0-556 GCF_052376275.1 Pseudoalteromonas sp. AOP7-A1-14
CCACCAACTAGCTAATCCCACTTGGGCCAATCTAAAGGCGAGAGCCGAAGCCCTCTTTGGTCCGTAGACGTTATGCGGTATTAGCAGTCGTTTCCAACTGTTGTCCCCCACCTCAAGGCATGTTCCCAAGCATTACTCACCCGTCCGCCGCTCGTCAGCAAAGTAGCAAGCTACTCTCTGTTACCGCTCGACTTGCATGTGTTAGGCCTGCCGCCAGCGTTCAATCTGAGCCATGATCAAACTCTTCAATTAAAAGTTTTTTCTGTCCTTCCCATAAAGGGAGCGGACATGCTCAATGAATTCTGAATTTATTTAATATCTTTCGATATTGAATTGACTGTGCTGAATAAATAAATTTATTCCGTTGGTCACTCAGTTCAATTGAGACTCTAAATTTTTTGCCTCATCTAGCGAACTAGAATCGGCTGTTAGAACTCAATCTGTACGAGTGCCCACACAGATGATTGCTTTATATTGTTAAAGAACGTTGCGATTAAAGCGCTTTGCTTTACCTCGCTAGGGCTGCGCATATTACGCTTTCCTATTTTTTTGTCAA
>NZ_JBQSVO010000284.1:0-551 GCF_052376275.1 Pseudoalteromonas sp. AOP7-A1-14
CTTGAAGGGTGATTTTAAGTTTTTGTTTTAATTTGTTTTATTGTTAAAGGGAAAGCAAGGTTAATACCTTTATTTAAAAGCATATTTGCTTTATTTTTAGACTAAAGTCTATAGATTAGTTTTTTTCACCTATTGAATTTATTTTTATCAGTTGTCACTAGAGAGCTATTACTCTAAATTTAGTTTCAAGAAAGCGAAGTGAAATACCGCTTACAAAGAATCTTTATAATTGTGTGTGAAGATGTTGTCAAAAGTGGTTCAAGTTTAGTGATTACTAAGCTTGAACTGTTTTTATTTTGCTACCACGCAGTTAATTGGCTTACAGCCGATATAAATTTTAAGCCTGATCAAACAGGCTAAAAACCGAATCTTTATAATTGTGTGTGAAGATGTTGTCAAAAGTGGTTCAAGTTTAGTGATTACTAAACTTGAACTGTTTTTATTTTGCTAGCACGCAGTTAATTGGCTTACAGCCGATATAAATTTTAAGCCTGATCAAACAGGCTAAAAACCGAATCTTTATAATTGTGTGTGAAGATGTTGTCAAAAGT
>NZ_JBQSVO010000285.1:0-548 GCF_052376275.1 Pseudoalteromonas sp. AOP7-A1-14
GCAATACACTATGTAGTAAATTAGCAGTTTAGTCATGGTGTTAGGAGAGTATTAAGTAAGTGCTAGCTCATATTGTAAATAGGTGAGGGGTCATCAACTATTTAAGCTTTAGATAGGTGGTTTAGTACGTATGCTTTATTTTTTACGAGTAACCATAAAGCCAAAACGAGAGCACCAATACTTAATTGAATAATACCTAAGTCACTAATAAGTGCATCTGGGCGTATTGACACAAGCATCATACCGGTTGCACCTGCAATCATTGAGAAAAACTGAATAACCGCAACCGCAGAGCCTGTATCGGTAGTTTGCTGCTCTAACATTAAATTAGTACCAGGTACGCGTGTAATAATAACCATAAGCGTGGCTGGAGCCGCAATAGCAGCAAATATCCAAGGCGAAAGATGTCCAATGTTAAGGGTAAGTACACCGCACAGCGTGAGTAATATAAAGCAGGTAGTAATTATTTTTTTCACTGATATAGTTTGAGAAAGCTTCATATAAATACTTGGGCCGAATGACGCACAAAGTGCATTAGCTGCAAATGC
>NZ_JBQSVO010000286.1:0-537 GCF_052376275.1 Pseudoalteromonas sp. AOP7-A1-14
AAAAAGGGTGAGATCAGTCAACACCTAGTCTAAGACTAAACAAAGGCGAAGAGGCATTAAGTTGTCGCTGAGTTACACGAAGTGTTTCCAGTAGATCTTACAAACACATAAAGGTTATACATTTTGACAGATTTTGATCCTGTATCTGAAGTTGCAGCCTTAAAAGCTGAAACTAAAATGATTAGAAAGCGTAGCTATAAGCAACGAAAAAGCCGGTTAGACAAATACCATACAGAGCTGGTTGCAATGCACAAACAAGGAGCGACAATAGCGGAGTTAACACGCTGGCTACGAAAAAAGAAGGCTATCAAAGTAGCGGATTCTACCGTTAATCGTTGGCTACAAAATCGTGAGTAAATTTGCCGCTAAATCACCAGAGCAACAAGCTAACTCGGTAGAAAAAGCTTTACAAAAAGCTGATGCCGTCGCTTCAGTTCGTACCTTATCGAATTACACAGAACGTTTAGAGCAAGTCGCTAAAAACATGCCCGAATTTGGCATACAAGGTGAAATTAGAGATTTAACACCAGCAACTGC
>NZ_JBQSVO010000287.1:0-525 GCF_052376275.1 Pseudoalteromonas sp. AOP7-A1-14
CCACCAAGTTTACTTGGTCACGGGATTCACCGACATGCGAAAATCAATCAATGGGTTAAGTATTATTGTCAGCGATACCCTATCTCTCGATCCTTTAAGCCAAGCGTGGTTCGTTTTTTGTAATAAACAACGCGATAAATTAAAAATTTTGTTTTGGGATACCAATGGTTTTTGGCTTTATTATCGTCGCTTAGAGCAAGGACGATTTCAATGGCCAAATCATGCTCAAGCACACGTAGCCATGGGGATTGAACAACGGCAGTTACAATGGTTATTATCTGGCTTACCGGTAAATAATAAAACCCGCCACTCAACTTTATCAGGGTTATCAGTGATGTAAATTAACCAGATCGTTTTTTTTACTTGAACGATCTTTCCCATGTGTCATGCTATTAAAATGCCAGACACTATTCTCATCACCGAACTACAAAATCAGCTTGCACTTATGCAGGCTAAGCTTGATGGCTTAGAAAAAGATAAAATTTCACTGCAAGAAGATAAGGTTGAAATGCAATCGCGGATTGA
>NZ_JBQSVO010000288.1:0-522 GCF_052376275.1 Pseudoalteromonas sp. AOP7-A1-14
TATGGCTCTTAAACCAGGACCAAAACCAATTGCTGATTCAACTGGCAAACCTGATAAACGTAGACGTGATAACAAAAACACTCCGGGGAACACCCCAGGATTAAAACCTAGTAAGTCTTCAAAGAAATAAATAAGGTTTGAAATTAAAGCTATCTTGGTGGTAGCTTTTTAATTTAACGTAAATAAACTTCAGTAATTTCAGCCCTGAAATGTCCCATCTCTTGTGAAACGGTCTCTAATGCTATTTGATACGGATATTGGTTAAGTATTAACTCTAATACTCTTTCTTGTGCGTAGCTATGCCTTAGGCCGTGAGCACCGTTGGAAAATGAAAGAGTACGGTTTGATGCTTTATTAAATGAGTCGGACCACTTTTTGCCACCTCCAATATCGTAGCGCTGCAAGTAGTTTATTTTTCTGTCAACAACGGTGACAGGTTGTTTAAATTTACGAAGTTCTAATTTAGCTGATAAATCGTGAGGTATTAGTACTTCGCGTGT
Source organism: Pseudoalteromonas sp. AOP7-A1-14 (assembly GCF_052376275.1). NCBI lineage: Bacteria > Pseudomonadati > Pseudomonadota > Gammaproteobacteria > Alteromonadales > Pseudoalteromonadaceae > Pseudoalteromonas > Pseudoalteromonas sp. AOP7-A1-14. The sequence goes on from NZ_JBQSVO010000288.1 coordinate 501, forward strand.
TAAGCCTCCTTTGCCTGTCACG
>NZ_JBQSVO010000289.1:0-504 GCF_052376275.1 Pseudoalteromonas sp. AOP7-A1-14
TCAATCCGCGATTGCATTTCAACCTTATCTTCTTGTAAAGCATCAAGCTTAGCCTGCATAAGTGCAAGCTGATTTTGTAGTTCGGTGATGAGAATAGTGTCTGGCATTTTAATAGCATGACACATGGGAAAGATCGTTCAAGTAAAAAAAACGATCTGATTAATTTACATCACCGATAACCCCGATAAAGTCGGGTGCCGTGTTTGATTACTGACCGGTAACCCTGATAGCAACCACTGTAATTGGCGTTGCTCGATGCCCATAGCCGTGTGTTCATTAGTCTGTTTTGGCCACTGAAATCGTCCTTGTTCTAAACGACGATAATAGAGCCAAAAACCGTTGGTATCCCAAAATAAAATCTTTAATTTATCGCGTTGTTTATTACAAAAAACGAACCACGCTTGGCTTAAAGGATCGAGAGATAGGGTATCGCTGACAATAATACTTAGGCCATTGATTGATTTGCGCATGTCGGTGAACCCCGTGACCAAGTAAACTTGGTGT
>NZ_JBQSVO010000290.1:0-499 GCF_052376275.1 Pseudoalteromonas sp. AOP7-A1-14
GCACTTGATTGTGCTGCTACTATTACTACCCCAGCATCTCAGCGGGTTGAACTTAATCAAAAAATTGCTCAGGCCTTTGCTTCCCTACATGAACAAGGAGCAGACGATCCTATTTTGATTGGTGCAATCCCATTTGATAATACACAAAGTTCAGCATTGAACGTGTATAACAGCTATGTTAAAGAACCTCGTGATGCATTTATTGAACAAGTAACAAGCGACAATTTTGCAATAAAGAATAAAACAAGAATTACGAGTGAAACACATTTTAAGAAGAGTGTTAGCAGTGCACTCTCTGCGTTTGACCATCTGACAATAGAAAAAATTGTACTGTCACAATCGTTAGAAGTGGAGTTTGAGCATCCTCAACCGCCTTTGCGAATGGCGAGACATCTGATGAATAAAAATCCACATGCTTATACTTTTGCTATTCCTGTTGCTAATGGACACGTTTTATTGGGTGCAAGCCCAGAATTGTTGCTATCTCGTCAGGGTAATC
>NZ_JBQSVO010000291.1:0-495 GCF_052376275.1 Pseudoalteromonas sp. AOP7-A1-14
CAAGGCTAAATTTGCAGCAGTCTATTTGGTATTTAGGCAAGGCAGAGCCTATGTAATATGGTTATTATCCATAAACATCTGATAATGCAGCATTAATGCCAAGCAGGCGCTGCCCGAAGAGTTCTGCCTAGGGGCAATTACCATTTACGGAAATTAAAGAGCTTTTAAAGCTTGAGCCAAACTATTCATCTCAGCTGTTGTATTGAATAGCGCAGGTGTAATACGTACACATGCCCCGGAAACCATTGGATTTTACTTGCAACCATATGAAAAATTTACCTTTTATTTTTATGGTTAGGCTGGTGGGGTATCAGGTGGGGTACCAAAAGAGAAATCAGACAGAGGGGTACTGGAAGTATTTAACGACCACCTGAAGCCACGTCAGCAATGTTGTGATCATTTTAACACTTTAACGGTTAGGACGAAAATCTTAGTCGATTAAACTTTAACTAAAAAGGGCGCAGCTAGCCGGGTTATTGGGATATCTGATTAAAT
>NZ_JBQSVO010000292.1:0-492 GCF_052376275.1 Pseudoalteromonas sp. AOP7-A1-14
CGCATTAAAGGCGGCTGGTGCTACCTAGCTATCGTTTTAGATTTATATGCTCGTCGTATTGTTGGCTTTGCTGTATCAGATTCGCCTGACAGTATGCTGACAACCAAAGCGCTGCAGATGGCGTATCAGTCGCGCTTAAAGCCAAGTGGGGTGTTGTTTCACTCTGATCAAGGCACCCATTACACTAGCAAGAAGTTTGCTGAATCTGTGGCAAGTTGTAATGGCATGAAGCAGAGCATGAGCCGAAAAGGTAACTGTTGGGACAACGCGCCAACTGAAAGGTTCTTCAGGAGCTTTAAAACAGAATGGATGCCAAAGGGCGGTTATGAGAATATTGCTGAAGCTCGGACTGCCATTATTGATTATATTTGGGGCTATTATCAGTCAGTGAGACCACACCGTTTTAATGACTATTTAACACCGCTAGAAAAAGAGAAACGCTACTTTAACAAAAACCTCTTATCAGGTGTCCTAAATTAGTTGACCACTACA
>NZ_JBQSVO010000293.1:0-484 GCF_052376275.1 Pseudoalteromonas sp. AOP7-A1-14
GCTAAATTAGGGATGCGATTAAATAAACTAACTCGCGAAAAAGACATTTTTTACCGCTTAGGCGGCGATGAGTTTGCACTGGTAATGTCGGATACCAACGATATTCACACTATCACACGCATGACCAAAAAGTTTTTAGGCGCCATAGCTACCCCCTTTAAAATGGCAGGCCATGAACTGGTGATCACTTCAAGCGTGGGCATTGTATTATTTCCTGAAGATGGCCATACGCCGGAAATTTTATTAAAAAATGCAGATACAGCCATGTATCACGCCAAGAAAAAAGGCAATAGTTACTTATTTTTTAACGATACCATGAACCGCCAAGCGGTAAAGCGCCTACAAATAGAAAACCTGATACGCTTTGGTTTAAAAGGAGATCATTTTGAAGTTTACTATCAACCAAAAATGAATATCCGTAACGGTAAACTTGAAGGGATGGAAGCATTAGTACGCTTTATTACCCCTAAAAAGGGCATTATTA
>NZ_JBQSVO010000294.1:0-483 GCF_052376275.1 Pseudoalteromonas sp. AOP7-A1-14
GAATGATTAAAACCAAAATTTAATACCCGCAACAAATGCGGTGTTGTTGCTACTTTGTCCACTTGATGTGGCATAGTCGGCGGTATTGCCAAATTTATTGCTCCATTCAACGCCAATATAGGGCGCAAACTGGCGTGTAAATTCATAACGAACCCTAAAGCCAATCGCGCTGCTTGATAGGCCACTTCCAAGTTCGTTTTGTTTATCGTTTTTGCCATAAAGTGTAATTTCGGCTCGCGGTTGTATAATTAGCTTTTGCGTGAGTAATAGTTCGTACTCTGCCTCTAACGTAAATGCGGTATTGCCTCGCTCACCTACGTATGCTGTCATATCAAGTTCAAACCAATAAGGGGCTAAACCTTGTAAGCCAAAAGCCAACCATTGCCGATTTTCACCTTCTTTATTGTAATCAAGACGAACACCTGCTTGAGTATCCCAATATGCTGATACGGCGTGACCCCATAAAATATCGGTTTGGTTTTC
>NZ_JBQSVO010000295.1:0-474 GCF_052376275.1 Pseudoalteromonas sp. AOP7-A1-14
TTTCCATGCCCGAAGCTATCAACAATTTTTAGGGTATAACCAATTGAGGGAATTATGAAAAAATCTAAAGCAATTCTGTTACTTTCTTTCTGCGTTAGTTTTAATACTTTGGCAGCGGAGCAATGCGAAACTAACTTCACAAAAGAAGGCAGCTTTTTTAAAGGAAAAACCTTTAAAACATGGGCTGAAGTTGAAGGGGTTTCAACCGCAGAAGCCTACAAAAAAATATACCAACAAATAGCAAAAGACGGCTGGAAAATTTCAAGTTCTGACAAAGATCTTGGTATTATTTCCGCAGGCCAAGACGTTTCATACGGTAACGGTAAAACTGCACCCCTTAATGTGGTCGTAGAAGAATCCGGTTCAAATTCAAAAATATCAATTAGTTATTCTATTTCTGGTGGCGTTTCATCACCTGAAAAAGCTGTTATTGAAAGCTTTTGTAAAACTATTGGTGCCGCAAAATCATAAGCT
>NZ_JBQSVO010000296.1:0-460 GCF_052376275.1 Pseudoalteromonas sp. AOP7-A1-14
GGGCGTTAGGATTAAGATATTGCGTGTTATTGGGTTTTACTTGGTTATCCCGATTTTATTTAGTTTCGCAGTTACGTGCTATGTACTATTTAATGGGTTTCACAATCAAGCTAGCTTCTTTGGTTTGATGGTATATGGACTGATTTTCTATGGCGCTCCGTTCTTTATCTTAGCGTTGTTGTTTGTGCTAACTAAAGCGCGAAACTTGGTAGTTCATTTTGGCTTTTCAGGTGCCACATTAAGCTTAACCACGATAGCATTGATGTGGCTTCTTCCATCGGATAGTTCTGGCTTACCTATCCAATGGACTGCTTATTGGCCTCTTTCTTTAATATTAATTATTTGTTTGACTGGAGTTGGCGTTGCGCTTACGAAAACTAAAAAATCCTAACAAGCGCCAGCACAAACAGGCACTACGTGCCTTGGACTCGCAAGCTCGCCTGTGTGGCGGGCGTTAGCT
>NZ_JBQSVO010000297.1:0-455 GCF_052376275.1 Pseudoalteromonas sp. AOP7-A1-14
ATCGAGTAGGGTGAGGCTTATGCCTCATCCCTCTCACAGAACCGTACGTACGGACCTCGTATACGGCTCCTGTACCCTTCACATTTTATCAACTTATTTCCTAAACGCCGATAAAGCAAGCCATCCCGTATTCACTTTTTCTATTGGATATAAACCAAGCTCCTCAAACCATTGGTTTGGCATCGATACACAAGATAAAGGGCTTAGTGAGTTACGCCACGAGTTCATCTTAATGAACTTAAACGGTGGCTTTTTTCCTAACTGCTTTAGTCGTCGATGTAGCCTTGATGGCTTCTTCCACAACCTCAGCTGTATTGCCCTTAGTCTTCGTCTGATCCAACCTGCCAAGGCTTTTAGCTCTCGTTTACAATTGGCTATACTAAAATAATTTACAAAACCGCGCACAACTGGATTTAGCCGTTTTATTACTTCTGCTAAATTTATGCCGCCGTTAC
>NZ_JBQSVO010000298.1:0-455 GCF_052376275.1 Pseudoalteromonas sp. AOP7-A1-14
GCTTAGGTTATAGCTATCAAACGGCTTATGAACAATTTTCAGCATCTGGGCAATTTAAATACAATGCATTAGGTAATAGCACACTTTACAGTGCTGCGGGTATTAAGCTTGATTGGCTAAAAAACCTTTCAAAAAAACTAAATATAAAACTTGAACTTGAAATTGAGCAGCAATCTTATCAACCTCAGCACTATAGTTATCAATCCGGTACACAATTGGCAAATTACAATACCCTTTGGTATCAGCTTAATGAACAATGGTTACTATTTGGTGGTCTAGATTACAGTAAAAAGAATAACAGTGAACAGGTACATGCTTACCAATTATTTTCGAGTAGATTTGGTGTCAATAAGCGCTGGGGTAACGGGGCAGAGGCAACATTATTTGCATCACTCAGGGCGCGTAAATATGAGCAGTATAGTGCTTTATTGGCACATAAGCGTAAAGATCTTGAA
>NZ_JBQSVO010000299.1:0-455 GCF_052376275.1 Pseudoalteromonas sp. AOP7-A1-14
ATTTAGGTTATAGCTATCAAACGGCTTATGAGCAATTTTCAGCATCTGGGCAATTTAAATACAATGCATTAGGCAATAGTACGCTTTACAGTGCTGCGGGTGTTAAGCTTGATTGGCTAACAAACCTGTCGAAAAAACTAAATGTAAAACTTGAGCTTGAAATTGAACAGCAGTCTTATCAACCTCAGCACTATAGTTATCAATCCGGTACACAATTGGCAAATTACAATACCCTTTGGTATCAGCTTAATGAACAATGGTTACTGTTTGGTGGTCTAGATTACAGTAAAAAGAATAACAGTGAACAGGTACATGCTTACCAATTATTTTCGAGTAGATTTGGTGTCAATAAGCGCTGGAGTAATGGGGTAGAGACAACTTTCTTTGCATCGCTCAGATCGCGTAAATATGAACAGTATAGTGCTTTATTGGCGCAAAAGCGTAAAGACCTTGAG
>NZ_JBQSVO010000300.1:0-443 GCF_052376275.1 Pseudoalteromonas sp. AOP7-A1-14
GTAATTCAGGAATGCATCCTAAAAGCTTTTTTAAAGATATGTATAAAACTTTAAAAGCGGGCAATGTATGGAATGCGCAAATATGCAATAAAGCAAAAAATGGAGCTTTCTATTGGGTTGATACAACGGTTGCCCCGTTTTTAGACGAGCAAGGCCGCCCACAAAGTTATATTGCCATTCGTACAGATATTACCACCTTAAAGCGACAAGAGCTTGAGTTAGCCCATCATAAAACGCAATTACAGCTCGTACTTGATAGCACGGCTGTGGGCGTATGGGATTGGTATGTTGATACCCAAAAAGTGCATTTTAATAACCGTTGGGCAGAAATTATTGGGTATACACTCGAGGAGCTAGAACCGACTGATTTAAACACTTGGCTTGATAATGCTCATCCTGATGATTTAGCTGAATCAACGCGCCTTTTAAATAAACATTTTGCC
>NZ_JBQSVO010000301.1:0-437 GCF_052376275.1 Pseudoalteromonas sp. AOP7-A1-14
GTCTTAATACGCACTTGCCAGCGAGTTTAAATTATCGCTGTGATAGTCACTTTATAGCGCGAACAGTGCAAAACTTAATCGGTAACGCACTTAAGTATGCTAAGCAACAAGTTAAAGTGTCGTTGTATGAACATAAAGATGACCTGATACTTGCCGTTGAAGATGACGGCCCAGGCATTGATATTGCGCAGTGGGATAACGTATTTAAACCATTCACTCGATTAGATAAAAGCCGAGATAAAAAAACGGGTGGATTTGGTTTAGGGCTTGCCATCGTGGCTAAGATTGTTTCATGGCATCAAGGGGATTGCCAACTAAGCAATTCTTCTTTAGGTGGCGCAAAGTTTATAATTCTCCTTCCCAAGCAAGTGTCATAACTGACATTTAACAGACACAGCATATAAAAAAAGCGCCATTTCAAATAATTGAAGGCGCTT
>NZ_JBQSVO010000302.1:0-427 GCF_052376275.1 Pseudoalteromonas sp. AOP7-A1-14
TGAGCCTGTCGTGATTTACGATTACCAAGCAGGTCGAAGTCGCGCTTGCGCAAAAGAATTTCTTGCCGGTTATCAAGGCTATTTACAGTGCGACGGTTACCGTGTTTATGACGGTATTGAAGGCATTACCCCTGTTGGTTGTTGGGCACACGCTAGACGCAAATATAACGATGCCTTAAAAGCAGAGTCGAAAAACAAAGGTCGAGCGCATAAAGCCATCAGCTTTATCAGCCAATTATATAAACTGGAAACCCAGGCTAAAAACAAACAGTTATCCCCTCAAGCGCGGTATCAGTTACGACAAGAAAAAGCCTTACCCATATTAATGCACTTTAAAGCGTGGCTTGATGAAGCCGAAGGTAAAGTAACGGCGGGGAGTTATATTGGCAAAGCGATAAAATACACGCTTAATCAATGGCCGAAATTA
>NZ_JBQSVO010000303.1:0-412 GCF_052376275.1 Pseudoalteromonas sp. AOP7-A1-14
AAGCCCGCTATTTAGCGGGCTTACTTGTAGTGGTGGAGAGATAGGGATTTGAACCCTAGAGGGGCTACAAACCCCTGCCGGTTTTCAAGACCGGTGCATTCGGCCACTCTGCCATCTCTCCGAAACTGCTATAAGTCACGAGTAAGAGTGTACTCATAACTATTTTAAATTAGGTGGTGGAGAGATAGGGATTTGAACCCTAGAGGGGCTATAAACCCCTGCCGGTTTTCAAGACCGGTGCATTCGACCACTCTGCCATCTCTCCGACGGCGTGCATAATAGTGAAGGTTACTGTGTTTGTGAAGCTTTTTTTTAAAAAAGTTGTTTAAGTGATTAAAAAAACATTAAATTGCTCATTTACAGTGCATAGTGTATAAAAAACCTGCAGCAATGAACTTTTCTTTTTATTTAT
>NZ_JBQSVO010000304.1:0-368 GCF_052376275.1 Pseudoalteromonas sp. AOP7-A1-14
TGCCGTGCACGTAATATTAGTTACTTGCATGTTATTGACGCACTGGTTAAAAAACCATTGGCATTTCGCTACTCACAACTACGTGACGACTTACTTCCAAGCGACAATTACAAAGCTATTTGGGAATACGTTAATGCCCACCTTTTAGCGGATGAAGCGAGCTATTACATGGTAAAACTGCTCCATTTAGCAAAACAAAGTGGGTGCGAACGTCAATTAGGACGATTTGTAGCAGCGTCAATTACTCAGCGACAATTACCGGCCATCCGAGAATGTGAAGCGCAATTTTTAGTGATTGCATCAAACATACCCACAATAACAATAAAGCAACACAGCTTGAGCGCTTATAGCAGCATGATACCGGGAGG
>NZ_JBQSVO010000305.1:0-357 GCF_052376275.1 Pseudoalteromonas sp. AOP7-A1-14
ACCTATGCATAATTTACTCAGCATATTAACCTGAGGTAATTATGAATAAACAGCAAAAAATAAAACACTGGCAAGGCATTTTTGAGCAGCAAAAATCGAGTGGTTTAGCCATCATTCAATTTTGTCGTGATAACAACATTAACGCATCGACTTTCTATGTTTGGCGTAAACGCCTTTCTGACGAAACGGTAAGGGTTAAAAAGCAACAGGTGATCCCGTTTGTTATTCATGAGCAAGCCTTTACGCAACCTTCAATCATTAAACTCACCACACCAAACGGCTATCAAATAGACTTCGAGTCGACATTAGCTAACCAAACGCTAGCCAAATTATTGAGCGTACTGTGACACCTTGCAC
>NZ_JBQSVO010000306.1:0-348 GCF_052376275.1 Pseudoalteromonas sp. AOP7-A1-14
GATATTAAAAATATAGATGCTAGAACAAAAATGTTATCAGGACTCTTTTCTGACATCACTAAACTACAAAGATTATATACAGCAGATGGTGTTAGGTATGCATCGCCAAAGGTCTGTGTTTGCCAATCAACAGTTCAATTCTTTAGTGATAAATTGCCAATAACAATTTATGGTTCTGACGAATGTACTGAATTGGATAAGGATGGTGATGGTGCTTATGACTTTACAGGTAAAGCTATTCCAAATTGTAGATGTTACTAATTATTTTTACTATCTGGTCACTAAGGGAAACTATGAAAATTGCATTTATATTAATAACATCATTAATTTTTATCGGGTTATATATAC
>NZ_JBQSVO010000307.1:0-336 GCF_052376275.1 Pseudoalteromonas sp. AOP7-A1-14
GAAGTCGGAATAACAAATAATAAGTACCAGCATATGTGGGGCTATAGCTCAGCTGGGAGAGCGCCTGCCTTGCACGCAGGAGGTCAGCAGTTCGATCCTGCTTAGCTCCACCACTTACTTCTTAAAAATAAATATTCTTTATCAGGTCCTTAAAAAGCCTGAGAATAGAGTGTGTTTAATTTTGAGAAGTTTTTTTATCTCTTGCTCTTTAAAAATTTGGAAAAGCTGATAATAAAATTCTGATAGATACGTTGTATTTATCAAGAGTTTTCAAAAGTAAAAAAGAATGATAGCAGTATCATTCAGTGCCAATTTAATCACTCTTTTATTAGATAA
>NZ_JBQSVO010000308.1:0-330 GCF_052376275.1 Pseudoalteromonas sp. AOP7-A1-14
GATTTAATTCCATTATTGCCTTTAATAAACGGTATAAATTAATTGACGCGTCAATTTCTTCTTTACGGTTTGTTAAGCTTTCAATATTTAAGCCCAGTGGTACATCTAAATGTGCACAGCTTTTAAGTATTAAGTCGAGGTTTTCGCGGCAAATACGTACGGACTCGCTTAATGTATTATCTGCATCAAGCATGCGCCACTTAGTTGCCTCTGGCACTGAAATACCCAACCATTGCATAAATTCTAAGGTTTTTTCGCCGCCGCACGGAGTAAACGTGAGTATAATACGTTGAGGTGTAATACCTTGTGCCTTACATGTACGTACGTAAC
>NZ_JBQSVO010000309.1:0-320 GCF_052376275.1 Pseudoalteromonas sp. AOP7-A1-14
CCCTCTCTGTCAGACTAGTTGTCGCGCTTAATATTCAACCATTAAACAGAGGGCGTGGAGTAACAATGAAACATTATTCAGCGCAAAGCAAAGAGTCGGCTCTTCAGAAGATGATGCCTCCAAATAATATAGCAATAGCCCAATTATCAATCGAGATGGGGATTGGTGAATCAACCTTGTATAATTGGCGAAAACAAGCAATTGATAAGGGGCATTTAGTGCCAGGTGATGGAAAGAATGCTGAGCAGTGGTCATCAGCAAATAAATTCTCAGTCGTGTTGGAAACAGCCTCTTTAAATCAAGCTGAGTTAGCGGAATAT
>NZ_JBQSVO010000310.1:0-313 GCF_052376275.1 Pseudoalteromonas sp. AOP7-A1-14
GTAAGCGCGCATTTAAGCAGTGCGCTTAGCTATAATCGAAGTCTAGCTGCACATTCCACGGCATTAGGTCGGTAAAATCATCATCACCCACATCTCGATTCGGCAACGTTTTAAATAAATGCACAAAGTAGTAATACGGATTGATGTCATTAGCACGACACGTCATCACAATACTATAAAGTATCGCGCTGGCCTGAGCACCATTAACCGATTTTGAGAATAGCCAGTTTTTTCTACCAGTGGTAAACGGCCGAATATCTCGCTCAGTAATATTATTATCAATCCCTAGTTCGCCATCTTCACTATACCGCAT
>NZ_JBQSVO010000311.1:0-313 GCF_052376275.1 Pseudoalteromonas sp. AOP7-A1-14
ATGCGATATAGTGAAGATGGCGAACTAGGGATTGATAATAATATTACTGAGCGAGATATTCGGCCGTTTACCACTGGTAGGAAAAACTGGCTATTCTCAAAGTCAATTAATGGTGCCCAAGCAAGCGCCACACTCTATAGTATTGTGATGACGTGTCGTGCCAATGACATCAATCCTTATAACTACTTTGTGCATTTATTTAAAACGTTGCCGAATCGAGATGAGGGTGATGATGATTTTACCGACCTAATGCCGTGGAATGTGCAGCTAGACTTCGATTATAGCTAAGCGCACTGCTTAAATGCGCGCTTAC
>NZ_JBQSVO010000312.1:0-310 GCF_052376275.1 Pseudoalteromonas sp. AOP7-A1-14
CGTTGTTGCTGACCATGGTGCATCAGGGGTATCGGTATAAAAGCGACCGACAGAACCGGTGCGAATTAAAAGTATGTCACGCTTTTCAACGGTTACGTTTTGAGCTTTCGCTGTTTCTTTTAAATCGTCAAGTGTAACGCAACTGCTAACTGGAAGACGGCCTGACTTCCCGCCTTTCAAACGTCCAACATCTAACAGAATACCTCGGCCAACGACACCATGCTCTCCCAATACACCAACATCAACGTGATCATGACCATGCACGGTGCTATCAGCGGATACGCCGCCAAAAACTTTATCGCCATACCAG
>NZ_JBQSVO010000313.1:0-310 GCF_052376275.1 Pseudoalteromonas sp. AOP7-A1-14
TTGGTATGGCGATAAAGTTTTTGGCGGCGTATCCGCTGATAGCACCGTGCATGGTCATGATCACGTTGATGTTGGTGTATTGGGAGAACATGGTGTCGTTGGCCGAGGTATTCTGTTAGATGTTGGACGTTTGAAAGGCGGTAAGTCAGGCCGTCTTCCAATTAGCAGTTGCGTTACACTTGACGATTTAAAAGAAACAGCTAAAGCTCAAAACGTAACCGTTGAAAAGCGTGACATACTTTTAATTCGCACCGGTTCTGTCGGTCGCTTTTATACCGATACCCCTGATGCACCCTGGTCAGCAACAACT
>NZ_JBQSVO010000314.1:0-308 GCF_052376275.1 Pseudoalteromonas sp. AOP7-A1-14
CTAAAGTATCCCCAAAATTAGCCTTTATATATCAATGAACTAATAGTGTTAAAAAATATGGGTAGTGAGGGAACATTCATGGTGTTTTGTGATCTTATGAATCGCTTAAAAACAACAGAACTAAACACCATGAATGCGTCTACTATTTTGCACAATATGCTCCGCGCTGTCACCCCTAACTCTATTCATAAAGCCAGATTTAATACTCTAGTCGCTGCCGTTAAATCTCTTTTGCACTGTCAGCAATGCACCTTGACATCTATTGGTCGCAATTTGGATTCAAAAACAACTGAAAAACATGATATTAA
>NZ_JBQSVO010000315.1:0-304 GCF_052376275.1 Pseudoalteromonas sp. AOP7-A1-14
CTTCTCTTGTCTGAAAGTCATAACTACCACGGATTTTTAATGCTTGCTCCAGTTGCGATTTAAGATGCCCATGAGGGCTCTCAATAGCCCCATTTTCATGCGCAATACCGCGGTTATTGCGGGTCGCTTTAAAGCCATAATGGGTGACTAATTCATTAAAGCGCTCTGTAAAATCGTTATCATTAGTGTGATTACGATAGGCGGCACTCAGACTGTCTGTACGCACTTCTTTAGGCACACCGCCGGCTGCTTTAAATGCGTTTTGCACGCCATCAGAAAAAGCAGCAAAGCTTTCACCGCCGTA
>NZ_JBQSVO010000316.1:0-296 GCF_052376275.1 Pseudoalteromonas sp. AOP7-A1-14
CCCTTTAGAGGCATAGACACGCGCTAACGTTTGAACTAAATCGCTGCCATAGCGCAGCTCTAAACGGTTGTCATATAAACGAACAAGTAATCGGCTACCAATAAGGCGTGACGGGACGCTATAGGTAACACGTTTCAATGAAATAGTACTCGTACGTGACACCGTTAGATAATGCTCGGTGTAATTGACGCTCATCGTCTTTGGTAAAGCATGTAATTGTCGCTGCTCTACTGCGTATTTATCACTTACACGGCGATTACGGCGAGCAACAATATCGGCAACAAACGATTCATAGG
>NZ_JBQSVO010000317.1:0-296 GCF_052376275.1 Pseudoalteromonas sp. AOP7-A1-14
TCCTTTAGAAGCATAGACACGCGCTAACGTTTGAACTAAATCGCTGCCATAGTGCAGCTCTAAACGGTTGTCATATAAACGAACCAGTAATCGGCTACCAATAAGGCGTGACGGGACGCTATAGGTAACACGTTTCAATGAAATAGTACTCGTACGTGACACCGTTAGATAATGCTCGGTGTAATTGACGCTCATCGTCCGTGGTAAAGCATGTAATTGTCGCTGCTCTACTGCGTATTTATCACTTACACGGCGATTACGGCGAGCTACAATGTCGGCAACAAACGATTCATAGA
>NZ_JBQSVO010000318.1:0-287 GCF_052376275.1 Pseudoalteromonas sp. AOP7-A1-14
ATGTTCCGAAGAACAGCTCAATGAATTCTGAATTTATTTAATATCTTTCGATATTGAATTGACTGTGCTGAATAAATAAATTTATTCCGTTGGTCACTCAGTTTCAATTGAGACTCTAAATTTTTTGCCTTACTTAGCGAACTAAGCTCGGCTGTTAGAACTCAATCTGTACGAGTGCCCACACAGATGATTGCTTTATATTGTTAAAGAACGTTGCGATTAAAGCGCATTGCTTTACCTCGCTAGGGCTGCGCATATTACGCTTTCCTATTTTTTTGTCAATACTT
>NZ_JBQSVO010000319.1:0-273 GCF_052376275.1 Pseudoalteromonas sp. AOP7-A1-14
TAGTAAGCCCCTTGTTGCTGATTTAATAAATCAGCCGGATTGGTTGAAGCACGGTGGCAATATATTGCTATTTGGCGCCAGTGGTCTTGGTAAAACGCATATCGCCAGTAGTATCGGTTATGGCCTTATCGAGCAGGGCCATAAAGTTAAGTTTGTTGCCGCGTCAGCGATTGTTCAACAACTCCAGCAAGCAAAGCGACATTTACGCTTGCAAGACGAACTTGTAAAGCTCGATAAATACAGCTTATTAATCGTTGATGACGTTGGTTACGT
>NZ_JBQSVO010000320.1:0-259 GCF_052376275.1 Pseudoalteromonas sp. AOP7-A1-14
TCACCAACTAGCTAATCCCACTTGGGCCAATCTAAAGGCGAGAGCCGAAGCCCTCTTTGGTCCGTAGACATTATGCGGTATTAGCAGTCGTTTCCAACTGTTGTCCCCCACCTCAAGGCATGTTCCCAAGCATTACTCACCCGTCCGCCGCTCGTCATCTTCTAGCAAGCTAGAAATGTTACCGCTCGACTTGCATGTGTTAGGCCTGCCGCCAGCGTTCAATCTGAGCCATGATCAAACTCTTCAATTAAAAGTTTTT
>NZ_JBQSVO010000321.1:0-256 GCF_052376275.1 Pseudoalteromonas sp. AOP7-A1-14
GCCCCATCAACAAGGGTAAAGTCGAAGCTGCTAAGGTGTTTACCCACTGGCAATTTTGCATCTTTTAAAAGCCGCTGAAGGCGTTTGTCATCGCGTGTCGCAAGTTCAACATGACACAGCTCAGACAAGTATTGCTGCGGGCTCCATTGTTCTTCTATCGCTTTTTTGCCCAGGGTATTCCACTGTTGAAGCATGGTGCTAAGCTTTAATTGTTTCAGCATTAAAGGTAACGAGGCCGTGAAGTTATCCATGTAGG
>NZ_JBQSVO010000322.1:0-256 GCF_052376275.1 Pseudoalteromonas sp. AOP7-A1-14
TCTACATGGATAACTTCACGGCCTCGTTACCTTTAATGCTGAAACAATTAAAGCTTAGCACCATGCTTCAACAGTGGAATACCCTGGGCAAAAAAGCGATAGAAGAACAATGGAGCCCACAGCAATACTTATCTGAGCTGTGCCATATTGAACTTGCGACACGCGATGATAAACGCCTTCAGCGGCTTTTAAAAGATGCAAAATTGCCCGTGGGTAAACACCTTAGCAGCTTCGACTTTACCCTTGTTGATGGGGT
>NZ_JBQSVO010000323.1:0-255 GCF_052376275.1 Pseudoalteromonas sp. AOP7-A1-14
ATATATACAGGGGATCATCCCTTTTAGTGCGCTTGCTGCTAATGCAATATCTAACGATGGAGATGCATTATTTCCTGCGATTGCAATGGCACCTAAAGCTGCTCTCGTCGCTACTATTTATTCAGCAATACCGGCTATTTTAGTTGGATACGGATTATATTTTTTTAGTTAACTTTAATATAAAGCCAGTTAATATAAATGATAAAAAGCTCAATATATGAGCTTTTATAAGTAGTACTTAATCTTCTTTATCTC
>NZ_JBQSVO010000324.1:0-249 GCF_052376275.1 Pseudoalteromonas sp. AOP7-A1-14
GAATGCTTTAATCGATGTATAAGCAATTATACGTTTATGTGCCAAACAATATTGAATATTGTCTTGTAGTTTTTTATCTGTAAATGAACATGATTAACGAGACAATTCATCACACTTAATGAAACACTCTATTTGTGTGTGGTTATCGGATAGTAAACAATAATACTTTCTAAACCAAAGGTTGATAGCGGCTTTTTTCATGTATCACCAATAAATCAAAATATTATTTTTGACAACAAGATACATAAC
>NZ_JBQSVO010000325.1:0-245 GCF_052376275.1 Pseudoalteromonas sp. AOP7-A1-14
AATCACTTGGGCGTAAGCCCAGCCACTGGCGGGCATACGATAATGAAACAACATATGCTTTAAGGGTTCACTAGCAATGGTAACGGGTGACTTCACATGTGTAAAATCACACATGCCTAATAGGCCATACTCGTGTGTTTGCAGGAATACGACCTCTTTGCTTGAGCCATACAGTGCTCGCCATTTGTGAATTCGACGCTCTAATGTACGCCGTGAGCTCGGGTTAAATTTGTCGGTGTGAAACC
>NZ_JBQSVO010000326.1:0-233 GCF_052376275.1 Pseudoalteromonas sp. AOP7-A1-14
TTTTGGTTAGTAACTAGTAATCACTACGGTGAAGAGTCGCGAAAGCGAACAAGCTATAGCGTTAATTTTTAGCGCTACAGTCAATTAAATAGCAAGAACCTATAACTTAACCCATAAGTTACTGGCTCATAAAAAAACCGCGAAAGCGCATTGGTTATAGCACTAATTTTTAGCGCTACGGCTAATTAAAATACAGTAAGAACCTATAACTTAACCTATAAGTTATAGGCTCG
>NZ_JBQSVO010000327.1:0-227 GCF_052376275.1 Pseudoalteromonas sp. AOP7-A1-14
CTTGAATTAAAAGTAATGAAACCTTAAAGTAGCGCTTAATTAATTTTTCTGCTTGTGACAAGCGTTAAAGCTCAAAATATTTTTTCGAACTTTAAACTCACCGTATTTTTATCGTAACTGTATAACCAATCAACATTACTGTTTACTGTTATATGATTTAAGGTAAAAACTGGTGTCATGCTAAATACGGCTAGACTTGGCATGCTTACAATCAGTGTGTAATTTTG
>NZ_JBQSVO010000328.1:0-222 GCF_052376275.1 Pseudoalteromonas sp. AOP7-A1-14
TGGCTAACCTCATTGCTGCGATAAACCCACATGTAGGAATTGCTGCTAGGATTGTCACCTTCATCTAAGACTTGTGTACGGGTTTCATCGGCACATAAACTGTGCTCATTAAGCAAGTGACGTTGCATGGCTGCCACTAAGGGGCTGATTAGCAGGCCCGCTTTAATACACCAATTAGCTAATGTTCCGCGCGATAGTTCAAGGCCGCCACGGCCCAGTATT
>NZ_JBQSVO010000329.1:0-222 GCF_052376275.1 Pseudoalteromonas sp. AOP7-A1-14
CGGCTGACCTCATTGCTGCGATAAACCCACATGTAGGAATTGCTGCTAGGGTTGTCACCTTCATCTAAGACTTGTGTACGGGTTTCATCGGCACATAAACTATGCTCACTAAGCAAGTGACGTTGCATGGCTGCCACTAAGGGGCTGATTAGCAGGCCCGCTTTAATACACCAATTAGCTAATGTTCCGCGCGATAGTTCAAGGCCGCCACGGCCCAGTATG
>NZ_JBQSVO010000330.1:0-213 GCF_052376275.1 Pseudoalteromonas sp. AOP7-A1-14
ATTCGAAAGAGTCGGGCTTTTTTACGTCTGGAATAAAGTAAAAACACCAAGCCAAGACCCCGTACCGAACTCAGTAGTCTCGCAAAAAGAAATACAGCAGCCCTAGGCGAGCCTCATGGAATGTCCATTATTATTTGTTCACAAGCCTTGCAGACATTCTATCCGCGGCTAATGTATATAAAGAAACTTCAGAGCTTTGAATATATTGACTTG
>NZ_JBQSVO010000331.1:0-202 GCF_052376275.1 Pseudoalteromonas sp. AOP7-A1-14
TAAACAAATACTGGCTGAGCACTTTGAACGAGAAGAGGTTGAGCACACCTTAACCGAGTTAACGTGTCAGTGTTGCGGTGAACAACTACATCAATGTGGTAGTGAAGACAGCGAGCAAGTGAAGATTATTCCGGCGAAAGTCAGTGTCATTAAGCACAAACAATTTAAATATGCTTGCAGACATTGCGAGCATGAACAATTG
>NZ_JBQSVO010000332.1:0-202 GCF_052376275.1 Pseudoalteromonas sp. AOP7-A1-14
CAATTGTTCATGCTCGCAATGTCTGCAAGCATATTTAAATTGTTTGTGCTTAATGACGCTGACTTTCGCCGGAATAATTTTAACTTGTTCGCTGTCTTCACTACCACATTGATGTAGTTGCTCACCGCAACACTGACACGTTAACTCGGTTAAGGTGTGCTCAACCTCTTCTCGTTCAAAGTGCTCAGCCAGCGTTTGTTTG
>NZ_JBQSVO010000333.1:0-200 GCF_052376275.1 Pseudoalteromonas sp. AOP7-A1-14
GTAATCTTTTCTAGCAAGGCAAGCAATAAAGTAGGCCTATTCCTGCTAATAACACCTATTCTGATACATACGCTAACAGAACACCCTTTTTACCAATCAACTCTACATTATGCAGTTTTTGTAACTTTGATCTTTATCGTGCTTAAGCTTTGCAATTTAGGTAATAACTCTATCAATCTAAATATTAGCATTATCAAAGC